>JAXDMH010000391.1:0-18421 GCA_034666225.1 Myxococcales bacterium | reverse complement strand
CGGCGGCGCCGCTTCGAGACCCGGCCGACAAGCGGGGTCGCTGGCGTCGCCGTGGCGAGAACCGCACCGGAACTTAATTATTGTACTTGTGGAGCGGAAGCGCAGCCTCGGCATAGCCAGCGGCCCGGATCGTCGGCCGTCGGTTGATCGAGCCGCGGCGTCCGCGACTACCGACGAACCGGCCGGTGGGGGCGTTGGCCGCGGCGGGTGATAGGGCGGGGGCGTTTCGTCTTGGCGGGCGGTGTCTTGTCGTCGGGAGGCGAGCCGCCGCGCGGGCCGCGGGCGCCTTCGCTGCGGGCTTCCAGTTTCTCCAGGCGCTCGCGCAGCTGGGCGGTCTCGCCGCGCAGGCGGTCGAGCTCTTCCTGGGCCTTCTTCAGCTGCTCGGGAGGCTTGCCGCCTTCCTTCAGGTCGCGGATCGCCTCTTTCATCCGGCGCTTTGCCCGGCCGTCCATCTCGGCGGCCGCCGCGCGTTCGATGGCGGCGACGGATTCGCCCTGACCCAGGCGGGCCAGCGCGGCCGCCGCCTCGCCGCGCACGCGAAAATCGGAATCCAGCAGGGCGCCCTCGATGAACTCGCGCGCTTCGCGGTTGGCCGCCGTGCCGGTGCCCAGCTCGGCCAGCGCGCTGACCACCGCCCGTCGTGATTGAAAAGGTCCGCCCGGTTTCCACTGGGCCTTGACCAGCGCAACAGCGCGTTCGTCGGCGGTGGCCCCCAGGCCTTCGATGGCGCGGCTGCGGACCATGTCTTGAAACGATGAGCGGCCCGCGACGCTGGGCAGCAGCAGCAGGGCCAGCGGCGAGCGGGTCTTGCCCAGGCTGTGGGCCGCCTCGGCCTCGACGAAATAGCTGGGGTCGCCCTTTTCCAGCAGGCGACCCAGAGCGGCGCCCGCCCGTTCATCGCCGCGGTATTCGCCCAGCCCGGCCACCACGCCACGGCGGACGCGCGGGTGCGGATCGTCGATGGTGGCCAGCAGCAGATCCAGCGCGTCGGTCCGGCGCATGCGGCCAAGGGCCCGCGCCGCCATCGCGCGCACGGCCCAGAAGCTGTCGCCGCGCAGGGCGGCGCCCAGGGACTTGACCGATTCGGGTTCGACCAGCTTGGCCAGGCCGGCCACCGCCAGCACGCGATCGATCCCCAGGCGCGCCGACTGCAACTGGCGCTGCCACAGGGCGCGGCTCTTCTCCAGCTTGATCGTCTTCAGGATGACGTCGCCGGGATCGAAGATGACCTGGGTGGGGCGCGCAGGCAGCTTGAACTCGAAGGCGTGCACCGCCTCGCTGATCACCACCGGCTCGTCCCGTTCCTGGCCGTCCACCTCCAGGCGGAGAATGGTCTTGAAATGGAAAGCGGGCGCCTCGGGCGTGATGGCCTGCTTCTGCTCCAGCTTGAAGACGCCGACCTTGCGCTCTTCGTCCCATTGCCAGGCGGCTTCCAGGTCGGGGTGACCGGGGCGGCTGATCCAGCGATCGAACAGCTCGTCGACGTTGCGGCCGGTAACGTCTTCAATGGCGCGCGCCAGATCGCGCGTCTCCACGGAGCCGCGGGCGTGCCGTTCGGCGTAGGTCTTCAGCGATCGAAAGAACAGGTCGTCGCCCAGTTCATGGCGGACCATGTGCAGGACGCGCCCGCCTTTTTCGTAAAGGTGCGCGTCGAAGATGTGAATCGGCTCTTCGTACTGGCGGCAGACCACAGGGCGCTGATAGCGGCCCGCCTCGTTGAAGTAGCCCTCGGCGTCGTTCAGCAACTCCATGTCGGCTTCGTCGCGTCCCTTGACGTGCTCGCGCCAGACGTATTCGAAGTAGGTGGCAAAGCCTTCGTTCAGCCAGGCCTCGGACCATTCGCGGCAGGTCACCAGGTCGCCCCACCACTGGTGCGCCAGTTCGTGCGAGACCAGGGCCTCGACGTCGTGATCCAGGGCGGCCCGTTCGTCCAGCAGCGACAGGTCGGTCAGGGTGGTGGCGGTGGTGTTCTCCATGCCGCCGAAAATGAAATCAGGGACGGCGATCTGGCTGTACCGTTTGTGCGGGTAAGGGACGCCGATGGTCTTCGAGAACAGATCGATCATCTGCGGCGTGCGCGAAAAGCTGCGCCGCCCGTCGGCCTGACGCCCGGGCGGCACGAAGTAATAGGTGTCGACGCCGGTGGCGGGGGCGCGATCCTTGATCGTCTCGAAGGGGCCGCACACCAGGGTCACCAGGTACGACGGGTGCGGAAAATCGAGGACGTAGTGCCAGCGGGTCTTGCCGCCGGGCAACGGGCGCTCTTCCATGAGGTCGCCGTTCGACAGCACCAGGTTGCCGGTGGGGGCGGTGCAGATCACCTCGGTGCTGGCTTTTTCGATGGGGGCGTCGATGCATGGCCAGTAATAACGAGAGTCGTCGTCCTGTCCCTGCGTCCAGCACTGCAGCGCGCGATTGGGGTGGGCCGGATCGGGGCCCATGAAGTAAAGCCCGCGACGCGGGGAGCAGCGGTAACGGATGCCGACCTTCAGCTCGGCGCCGCTGGCCAGCGGCCGGGGCGGACGGATGCGCAGCTTCTCGCCGTCGTAGTCCACGTCGATGGTCTTGCCGTCGACGGTCACCTCGCGGATGTCCATCTCGACGGCGTCCAGCAAGAACGACGACACCTGATCGCGTCGCGCCGCGCAGGTCAGGGTGGCGAAGCCTTCCAGCGTGCGGCCCGCCAGATCGAGGTCCATCTCCAGGCGGACGTGGACCATCCGAACCGGTCGGTCGCCCGTGAACTGAAGCTTTGTGCCGGGAGGCGCGAAAGGACGTTGCATGGAGGAGAAGAGGAGAAGGCGGCCCGCCGGCGAAGAGCGATCGGCGCGCCGAAACCGCGAGTACCCTACGCGCGAAGCGCGGTGATCGTCAACGGTCCGGACGTCGCCACGGGCGCGTATGGAGCACTGGCGGTCGGCGGAGAATCTGGTCAAATGCCAGGCCATGGACGGACGAGAGCCGGTTACCCGCAGTCACCACCTGGCGGGCCTGTCACCAGCGACGGTCTACGGCGTGGTGACCGATTTTCCCGCTTACCCCCGGCTGTTCCCGGAGATCAAGGAGGCGCGGGTGATCTCACGAACGCCGGCCGGTGGCGGCGGCGATGGTGCAGCCGGCGAGATCGTGCGCGTCGAGTTCAAGGCGCAGGTGGTTCTGGCCGTGCGCTACGTTCTGGATCTGGTCTGCCGCCCGCAACCGGGGGACGCGCCCAGCGTTGACTGGTCGTTCGTGGAAGGGGAGATCGTCACCGATTCCCAGGGGGCGTGGCGGTTCACGCCCGAGCGAGACGGGACCTTGATGTCGTATCGAGCCTCGCTGAACGTGCGCGCGCCGCTGCCGGGGTTCGTCCTGCGCAAGGTGACCGACGGTCTGGTGGCCGCGTCGCTGCCGGCCATGTTCACCGCCATCGAACGCGAGTCGCGCCGCCGGCAGGGGGCCGGCGCCGGCGCCGGTTGAACCCAATCAGCGCGGCTTGCCCGACACCGAAGGGTGGCCGGGGACATAGAAACGCAGTTTTTGCGCCGCCCAGGGCCCGGCGTAGTCGACGCCGATGCGCGACGAGGTCGCCCGGCGTGGGGCGGGTTGGCCATCGTCGGCCACGTAGAAATCGCCGGCCTTGGTCAGATCGATGCCCTTGTCGCGCAAGGTGATGCCCAGCGCGGCGCACACCTTGCCCGGGCCGGCCAGGGGACCGCGCCGTCGTCCGCCCGTGGCGCCGCCGGCAGCGGCGGCCGCGCTAGACGCCTCGGGAAATCCCAGCAGCGGTTCGGCGGCCCGGATCAGCACAGCGCCAGCGGTTCCGTCAGCTTCGGTGACGAAGTTCATGCAGTGGTACATGCCATAGATGAGGTAGACGTACAGAAACCCGGGCGGGCCGAACATGATCGCCGCCCGCGGCGTCGGCCCCCGTCGGGCGTGCGAAGCGGCGTCCTTGAGACCCAGGTAGGCCTCCACCTCGACGATGCGGGCCAGGCGTGGGCCGGTCGCGCCCGGCACCGACGACCCCCCCGGGCGCACCAGCAGTTTGCCCAGAAGCTCGCGGGCCACGGTCGCCGTGGGACGCGCGTAAAACCCGCGGGGCAACGGTGCCCATCCGTCGATCATGGGCATGGGCATGGGCATGGGCATCGCTGTCAGTCGCCCAGCAGCAGCCGGCGCCGATCGATACCGCCCAGCAAGCGCGAGAAACGGCCGTCGGCCTCCAGCGCCGACAAAAGGCCGCTGGCGGCCTTGCGATAGCCGTCGCGATCCAGGTCGCCGGCGACCAGGCGGAACCGCAGCAACAGGAACGCCGTCTGCGCCACGTCGGCCAGACAGTAATGGCGCAGGGCTTCCATCTGGCCGGCGTTGAACAGACCTTCCACCTGGCTGCCGTCGACGCCGTCCTTGCCGGGCAGCCCGATCACCCGGGCCGCGCCGTCCAGGGACGTCATCTTGGCGGCGCCGTGATCAGCAAGAACGTCGCAGAGGTCCAGGTGCCCTTCCTCGGAGAAGCGATAGCGATACCCGACGCCGCGGTAATACCAACCAAAGGGCAGGCCAAAGCGCAAGGCGCGCAGGGCCAGCACGGGCAGGTCAAAGCTGCGACCGTTCCAGGTCACAAGGTTTGGTTTCCATTTGGTCATGAAGTCAGCGAAGTCGGTCATCATGCCGACCTCGTCCTTGCCCTCGCCGAAAGTCCCTATTCGCTTGCAGCTGAGATCAGCGTCCAGCCACATCACCCCCAGCACCACCGGCCGGCAGGCGTAGAGCGGCGGGAAAGGCCGGTCGGTCCCGACGGCCGGCTCGGGCGGCGTGTGCAGCTCGCGATCGGGGATGGTTTCGATGTCGAGGACAAGGTAGGTGCTTTCGTCAGACATGGGCTGTCATTCTAGCCTTTTCGTATCGCGTCGTTTTCGCGCCGCGCACCGAATTGTCGACGGCGCGCCGAAGGACCAAGCAAGGCCCAACAAGAAGACAGGTTGGGTTCACTCCGTGTAAGATGAAGCGCCGGCAGGCGGGGGGGCAGACCGGCAGGGGAGCACCATGCAGTCGCAAGCGTCGGCAGCCGCAGTCGAGACGAATCCCGCCGAGCGAAGAATACTCATCGTCGAGGACGACGAGGATATCCGCAGCACGCTGGCTTCCATTCTGGTCGGCGAAGGGTATCGCGTCGAGGTGGCCGGCGACGGGCGGGCCGCCCTGTCGACGCTGTCGGCGTCGACGGCTCCCGACTTGATCATCCTGGACCTGCGCATGCCGACCATGGACGGTTGGCAGTTTCGTGTTCAGCAGAAGAATGATCCGTCGCTGGCGTTGATTCCGGTCATCGCCATCTCGGCCGACGCCAGCCCGCAGGCGGCGGCGGTGGACGCGGCGGCCTACCTGCGCAAGCCGTTCGATTATGCGTCTCTGATGATGACGGTCGATCGCGTGCTGATGGCGTTCGATCGTCGGCGCGTGCAATCGCGTCTGTCGGAGATCGAATCGCAAAGCGCCGAGATGCGGCGGCTGAAGAACGCCTTCATCGGCAACGTCAGCTACGAGATCCGTCGGCCCATGAACGCGCTGCTGTCGCTGACCCAGTTGATTCGCGACGGGCTGGCCGGGCCGCTGACGCCCGAACAGCGGCGCTATCTGGATGTCATCGAACGCAACGGCGAGAGCGTGCTGAATCTTCTGGGGCGCATTCTGGATCTGGCCAACCTGGAGGACCGATCGTTGCAGATGTCCCTCGAAGACGTCAACGTGGGCAACCTGGTGCAGTCGGCAACGGCGTCGCTGCTGGACCAGGTGCGCGCAAAGGATCTGGCCCTGGTCATCGACATCCCGGCCAGTCTGCCCTGGATACGGGCCGATGCGTTTCGTGCCAGTCAGGTGGTGCGGTACCTGGTGGACAACGCCGTCAAGTTCACGGAGCGGGGGACGCTGAAGATCCTCGGCAATGCTTCGGTCGACGGCTGTTCGGTCCACTTGCACGTCTGCGACACGGGCATCGGAATCCCCGAGCAGGGGTTGCCGCTGTTGTTCGACGGATTTTATCAGGTCGATCACCGGCAAGAGCGCCGACATCCGGGAGCCGGCCTGGGGCTGACCCTCGTGGATCGCCTGGTTCGCGCCATGGGGGGACAGGTCTCCGTGGAGAGTCAGGTGGGCACCGGATCTCGGTTCACCGTCACGCTCCCGGTGGCGGGAAGGATGGACAGCCCGCCAAGCGAACGTTAGATCCGTCGCATGGGCAGCAGTCGTGTCGCCGCATCGTCGGCATGGGCTTTGGCGTTTGCGTTCGTATCTGGGTTGCTGACCGTCGGTTGTGATCGGCTGCTCTCTCGCCAGGCGGCCACCGATGGTGCACCCAGTCCGGCGGTGGCGTCCGGCAGCGGCGGCGCCCCGGTGGCGGCCGGCCCGGCGCCGGGCGCCGCGGTCACGCCCAAGACCGAGGCCCCCAGCGAGGCGCGCGTGATCTCCAATGCTTTCGCGAATGCGGCCACGGCGTTGCGGCCCAGCGTGGTGCGCATCGAGGTGGAGATTGCCAGCGAGGCCGTGGCATCACGCGGTGCCGGCGGCCGCGGCCCCCGCGAGGACGTCGCCCCATTTCTTCGGCGTTTTTTCGACTTTGGCGACGGCGAGGGGCCCGGACCCGAACAAGGCCCGCAGCGCGGAACCGGGTCGGGCGTGGTCCTGGACGGCGCCGGGAACATCGTCACCAACCGCCATGTCGTCAACGGCGCCACGACGGTGCGGGTGATTTTTCAGGATGGTCGCGCGTTCAGCGCCAAGCTGATCGGCACCGATTCGGAGACCGACGTGGCGGTGATTCGCCTGAATGATCCACCCAAAGATCTGGTGGCGGCCCGCCTGGGAGATTCAGACGCGGTCGAGGTCGGGGAATGGGTGCTGGCCGTCGGCAGCCCGCTGGGCCTGGATCAGACCGTCACCGCCGGGATCGTCAGCGGCAAGGGACGGGTCGGGCGGCGCGTGCAGATGTCCGGCGAACGGGTGCGCCAGTACATCCAGACGGACGCCAAGATCAATCCGGGGAACTCGGGCGGTCCGCTGGTCAACCTCAGCGCCGAGGTGGTCGGCATCAACACGCTCATCAATGCCGGGCCGGGCGGCGCCTATGGATTCGCCATCCCCATCAATCAGGTGCGCATGGTGGCGCAGGGCCTGGTGAAGGAGGGTCGGGTTCGCTATCCGTACCTGGGCGTCCTGGTCGGTGACCTGGGCGATCTGGAGCCAGAG
Source organism: Myxococcales bacterium (assembly GCA_034666225.1). Taxonomy (GTDB): domain Bacteria; phylum Myxococcota_A; class Polyangia; order Fen-1088; family Fen-1088; genus DATKEU01. The sequence continues at coordinate 11,194 of JAXDMH010000391.1, read as the reverse complement.
CAGCGGGCGCGCGCGAACATCAACCCGCAACAGAGCGGCGCCTTCATTCGCCAGACCCTGCCGGGCGGCCCTGCCGACAAGGCCGGGCTGCACCCGGGCGACGTCCTTCTGACGTTGAACGGAAAGAAGCTCCAGAACGCGGCCGACGTCGTCGACTATGTGGCGACGCAGCCGATCGGCACGCACGTGCGGGCCGAGTACCTGCGCAACGGCAAACCGGGCCAGGCCGACATCGCGCTTGGTGAACTGCAGTCAGAAGAGGCGCGCAAGGCGCAGAGCGCCGCCAGCACCGAGCTGGGCATGTCGCTGCAGACGCTGACGCCGACCCTGGCCGAATCGATGGGGCTGGAGCCGGCCACCCGGGGCGTCGCCGTCACCGATGTCGCCAGCAGCGGCGGCGCCGAGTCGGCAGGGCTGCGGGCAGGCGACGTGATCATCGAAGTTGACCGAAAACCGGTGGCCACGGCGGAGGCTGCCACCGAAGCGCTGGCCGCGACCCGGGCGGGCGGTCACCTTTTGCGGGTGCGCAGCGCCGAGGGGACTCGCTTTGTAACGTTGCCCCGCGGTTGAGCGGGCCCGACGCGACCGGATCACGATCAGAAAGTCGTGGATTGCCGCGTCCGAGTCACGGATTTTCGACGGTACCGCCGCCGATCCTCGATTTTCCGGCAGTGCAAAGGTTGGTGCGGGTCTTGCCTTAGCGAACGAGCGTGCTGAGATACTCTGCTGGGATGGAAAAAGTGGTGGTTGAGGGGAAGGGCGCCCGGTACCGGCGGCTGCGGTCGCGAAAGACGGATCGCCGATCCCACCTGGTGGTCGGCCTGGTCAGTCTGGGTCTGGTCGGTCTGGGTCTGGGCGCGGTGGCTGGCGGTTGTGGCGGCCAGCCCGGCGACGAGTGCTCGGGCCGGAGCGGCACGATTTGTTCGTGGGCGGGTGTGGGCGGCGAGGGGGCCTTCACCCAGGACGGCCTGGCCTTGCGCCAGTCGGCGCTGTACTGGCCGATGGATCTGGAGTTTTCGCCCGATGGTCATGCCTACGTTCTGGACTGGCAAAACCATCGCGTCCGGCGCGTGACCGACGCAGGCACCTTCGAGACGGTCATCGGAACCGACGAGATCGGCGACGGGCCTGTCGACGGCAACGAGACGGCGCCCCCCGGCGTTCCCGGAACCACCGTGAACTTGAACCACCCGACCGACATCCAGTTCGCTCCCGACGGGACGCTGCTTCTGGCGGCCTGGCACAACCACAAGATTCGCCGTTACGATCCGACCAGCCAGCTGGTCGAGGTCTCCTGCGGCAGCGCCCCCGGGTTCAAGGGCGACGGCATGGCGGCGTCGGCGGCCTTGCTGAACCAGCCCAAGGGCATCGTGCTCAGTCCGGTCTCGGGTGCGCTGTACCTGGTCGACACGCGGAACTTTCGCGTGCGCCGCATCGCCGCCGGAGACCCGCAGATCATCGAGACGGTGGTGGGAAATGGCATGCCCGGTTTTGCCGGCGACGGCGGGCCGCCGGCCCAGGCGCAGCTGCTGTTTCAAAAGCCGCTGGACAATCCCGAGCCGGGGGGCGCGGTGGCCCTGGACAGTCAGGATCGGTTGTACATCGCCGACACCGAGAACCAGCGCATCCGCCGCGTCGATTTCCAGGCCAACGTCATCGAGACCGTGGCCGGCAACGGCACGGCCGGTTTCAGCGGCGACGGCGGGCTGGCGACGGAGGCGTCGCTGAACTATCCGCGCGACATCGAGTTCAGCCCCGACGGGCGTCTTTACATCGCCGACAGCGACAACCACCGCGTCCGGGTCGTCGATCTGTCGACGGGGAACATCACCACGGTGGCGGGCAACGGCACGGCCGGTTTCAGCGGCGACGGCGGGCTGGCCACGCAAGCCGCGCTGAAACGGCCCTTCGGCATTGCCTTCGATGCGGCGGGTGTCCTGTACATCGCCGATACGTTCAACAACCTGATCCGCAAGGTGGCGCCATGAAGCCGATGAAACGGAATGGCAACGGCAACAGCAACGGCAACACGAAGATGCTGGCGGTGGCGCTGGCGGCCGGGTGGCTGGCGCCGGCGGTCGGTTGCATGGGCAGCGACGAGGCGGAACCCGCCGCTTGCGCGCCGACCAGCGGCCACATCTGCAGCATCGCCGGCACCGGCATTCCCGGCGACGGCGGCGACGACAAACCGGCGCTGGCCACCAAGCTGTACCTGCCCCAGGACGTCACCATCGGCCCCGACGGGCGGCCTTTCATCGTCGACTGGAACAACCACCGCATTCGTGTGCTGCAGCCAAACGGGACGTTGCACATCGTGGCCGGCGTGGGCGAGCTGGGCCTCGCTTCGGACGATCCGGCCAGCGGCCGCTTGAACCATCCGACGGGCGTCGCCTTCGATCAGGACGGCAAGCTGGTGATCGCGGCGTGGCACAACAGCCGCATCAAGATGGCCGACGATCTGACCACCGGTACGTTGATCGACACCTGCGGCAATGGCCAGCGCGCTTTTTCGGGCGACGGTGGGCCGGCGGCGGCGGCGGCGCTGAATCTGCCGGTCAGCGTGGTGTTTGATCAGTCGTGGAACATGATCATCGCTGATCAGGCCAACCAGCGCCTGCGCAAGGTCGACCATGTCACCGGCATCATCGAGACCATCGCCGGCAACGATTCGTGCCCGGCCGATCAGCCGTGCGACATTGGCGACGCTGGTCCCGCCACCGCGGCGCATTTCGCTTTTCCGCCTGGGCAAGCCGCGCGGCCCGGTGGTCGCATCGACATCGACGCCGCCGGCAACATTTATGTCGCGGATACGTCGCACTTTCGCGTGCGCCGAATCGATCCCAACGGCGTCATCACCACCCTGGCCGGCAACGGCACCGTGGGCTTTTCCGGTGACGGCGGTCCGGCCCAGATGGCGCAGCTGAGTCGCATCACCGACGTGGCTGCCGGGCCCGACGGTAACGTTTACATCGCCGACAACGAGAACAGCTGCATCCGCATGGTCGACCAGGACGGCAACATCTCGACGGTGGTGGGCCGCGGCGGTCAGCAGGGGTTCGCCGGCGACGGCGGCCCGGTGTCGGAGGCGCTGCTCAATCGCCCCTACGGGATCGCCTTCGATCCGCAGGGGAACCTGTACATCGCTGATACGCACAACAATCGGATCCGCGTCGTCTACCGGTAAGCGGCGCAGCCGCCCCCATCGCCCCTGTTTTAGTTTGATGGCGCTGCCAGCGGGGCAGCGCTTTGGAAGAACACCTTTGTCCGGAGGAAGCCATGAGACGTGCTTGCATGGGACTATTGCTTGGGGCGGTCAGTGTGGGGGCCTGGCATGCGCCGGCGCGGGCGTGCGGCGGATTTTTCTGTGACGGGCCGGGGTCGAATCCGTTCGCGCCGCCGCCCATCGCCCAGACCGGGGAGAACATCGTCTTTGGCGTCACCCAGGATCCGACTACCGGGACGCAGACGGTGGAGGCGCACATCCAGATCTTCTATTCGGGGCCGGCCGACAAGTTCTCCTGGATTGTTCCCGTCGATGCGGCGCCGACGGTGGGCGTGGGCAGCGACAGCTTGTTCACGGCGGTGGCGAACGTTACAAGGCCGACGTTTTATGCCGAGACGATCGTCGAAGGGACCTGCAAGGCCGAGCCGCAGGCTGCTGGCGGCAACCCGGGAAGCGGCGGTTCCGCCGCCGCATCCGATGCCGGGGCCAACAACGGTCCTCCTGGCGTCCAGGTGATCTTCAGCGGCGCGGTGGGGCCCTATCAAACCGCGGTCATTCACTCGACCGATCGCACCAGCAGCGAGCTGATGAAATGGCTGAAGGACAACGGGTACTACGTGGGCGCCGATGCGGTTTCAATCATCGACGAGTACGTGCTGGAGAACAAATACTTCGTCGCCGTCCGTCTGCAGAACGGCAAGGACGTGCAATCGATCCAGCCGGTGGTGCTGAAGTTCAGCGGCAGCGATCCCTGCGTGCCGCTGCGATTGACGGCCATCGCCGCCTTGAATGATCTTCGCATCAACCTGTGGGTGCTGGGCGCCAGCCGGGCGGTTCCCAAGAATTTCTTCGAGATCAAACTGAACGACGCCAAGCTGAACTGGCTGCAAGGTGGATTCAACTATGCCCAGCTGGTGAAAGAGGCCGCCGACGAGGCGGGCGGCAACGCCTTCATCGCCGAGTACGCTGGCACTGCGCGCATCCTGGACAAGGCGCTGTGGCCGAATGCCAGCATCAACCTTGACAGTCTGCGCGCGCAGACCGAACCACCCGGGTATCTGCAGGCGCTGGTCACCCAAAGATTGACGACCTACGCGCCGCTGCTCAGCCTGCTGCGGGTCTATATCCCGGAGCCGCAGGTGGTCAAGGACCTGGGCGTTCCCGAGGCCCAGTTCTATTCGAACAACCAGCTGTACTGGCAGCAGTACCGGAGCGCCTTCGCCCCTTTTGATCCGGCCAAGCTGACCGATGAGATCGATCGGGCCATCGTGGCTCCGCTGCGCGACGGGCAGGCGCTGTTCGACGCCCACCCGTACCTGACCAGTCTGGCCACGTACATCTCGCCCATCGAGATGACGCGCGACCCGATCTTCATCTTCAACGACGAGCTGCCGTCGTTTTCGAATGTGCACCAGGCCACCGCCCACGTCATGTGCGGCGCGGAACGCTTTCGTTACTGCGAGGCCCCGGTGCAGGTGGTGTTGCCCGACGGGCGATCCATCTGGCAGGAGCATTTCAGTCCTTACTGCGGCAAGCCCTCCACCACCGACGGCGATCTTCTGGACCTGCCGTCGCTGGACAGCGCTTACCAGCGCGCCGAGGGAGGCGAGGGGACGCGCGTGGCCGACAACAGCGGGCTCATCACCAAGACGCTGCTGCAGCACAACCGCGCCGTCGCCGCGGCGCTGGCCCTGCCGCCCAGCGCCCTGGCGCCCGACGGGACGCCGGCGTCGCCGGTGGGTTCGTCGCCCGGCGCGACGGCGGTGGGGAGTGGTGGCGGCGCCTGTGGGTGCCGCGTGGGCGATGCGCCGGGCGTTGCTTCGGCCACGCTGGCGTTGCTGCTGGGTCTGGCTCTGGTCTGGCGCCGTCAGCGTCAGAGATAGTCGATGTCCACGATGGTCAGCTCGCGCAGACCGGCGTGCCATTTGACGGTGACGGTGTCATCCAGCGCCTTGCCCAGCAGGGCGCGGCCCACGGGCGACTTCCACGAGATGTCGCCCGCCGTACCGTCTATCTCGTCGACGCCGACGATGCGGTAGACGCAGGCGTCGCCGTTGTCGTCTTCCACCTTGACCGTGGCCCCGAAGAAGACCCGGTCGCGGCGTTTCTGTTCGCGCGGATCGACCACGGCGATGTGGTCCAGGCGCTTGGACAGAAAACGCAGGCGGCGATCGATGTCGCGCAGCTGGCGCTTGCGGTAGATGTACTCGGCGTTCTCGGAACGGTCGCCCTCGGCAGCGGCGTCGGCCAGGGCGCTGACCACCTCGGGGCGTTTTTTGGCGCGCAGAAAATCGAACTCCTCGATCAGCTTCTTGTACCCGGGCGGGGTGATGTAGTTCTTTTCGACCGGGCGCGGCGCCTCGTCGGCTTCCTTCCCCTTGCCCTTCGCCTTCTCTTTTTTCGCCTCCACCTTGCGGGCCATCGCCGCCAGGGTAGCGCAGATCAGCGGCCAGCCGGCGGGCGTTCCGCGGGTCGGGTCCCGGCGTCGGGTCGCCGCCGCTCACCGAATCGCGGCCGGGGACGCCGAAAGTAATGGACCTTGGGCCGCGCCCGTTGCAAAAGATCGGTGCTACGTGAACACCTCCCCGCAGCAGACCAGTTTTCTCGATCGCTTCAGCGAACGGCAGATGGCTCTTTTCGTCATCCTGTTCGGTTTGCTGCTGTACATGCCGCTGGCCGGCACCTACGGCCTTTGGGATCCCTGGGAGACGCACTACTCCGAAGTGGCGCGGCAGATGACGTATCGGAGTGACTTCATCAGCCTGTGGTGGCCAGGCTCGCCGCGCGATCAGGACGTGTTCTGGTCCAAGCCGGTGCTGTCGTTCTGGTTGATGAGCATCGGCATGCACATCGCCGGCGTCGGCCTGCGCGGCGGCGATCCGGGCGAGATGGCGCTGACCAACCGGGCCGAGTGGGCCGTGCGCACGCCGTTCTGCCTGATGGGCGTGCTGGGTATCTACGCCGTCTACCTGGTGACCGCCCGCTTCGTCAGCCGGCGCGCCGGTGTGCTGGCCGCCATCGTCGCCGCCACGTCGCCGATGTACAGCCTGGTGGCCCGCCAGGCCATGACCGACATGGCGTTCGTGGGGCCGATGGCCATGGCTCTGGCGCTGGGCGCCCTGGCGCTGTTCGACGACGACGATCAGCTGCTGCCGCGCAAGGGGCGGGGCTGGCGCAGCTGGCCGCACCACGGTCTTTTCTATGGCGGCCTGGCGCTGTTCGCGCTGGTCTGCATTCCACAGCTGGTGATCGATTCAATCCAGCTGAAGGTCGACATCCCCTGGGGCGCGCACACCATCAAGATGTACGGCGCGGTGGCGATGATTCCGTACTACCTGGGCTTCGCCGCCTTCGTGTTTCTGGCGGCGCGCACGCGGTACAAGGCGCCCCTTTATCTTTATATCGCGGCGATCCTGTGCGGCCTGGCCATCCTGGCCAAGGGGCTGGCCGGGTTGGGGCTGCCGCTGATCGTCTTTCTGGCCTACCTGGGGTTCACCTGGAACTGGCGCCGCCTGCGCCGGGCCCAGTTGATCTATGGCGTGGTGGTGTCGCTGATCGCCTGCGCGGTGGTGGCCGTCCCCTGGCACCACGCCATGCTGATCCGTCACGGCTTGCCGTTCTGGAACGAACTGTTCGGCGACAACCACTGGCGGCGCATGGTGCTGGGGCGCCACGGCGATCGAGGAACGTTCGAATACTTTCTGCGCGAGCTGGGCTATGCCGTGTTGCCCTGGGTGGCGCTGGCCCCGGCGGCGCTGGGCTGGTCGGTGATGCGGGCGCGCGGCGCCCAGGCGTCGTCGGCCTCGCCCGAAGACGTGCGCAAGCAGGGGATCATCTGGCTGGGCGCCATCTGGTTCGTGTCGGCGTACGCGCTGGTGTCGATGTCGATGACCAAGTTCCACCACTACGTCCTGCCAGCGGTGCCCGGGCTGGCCATCGTCATCGGCTGTTTTCTGGACGACATCCTGACGCGCGGGGCGCGGCGAACGGCGGCGGCGGCGGCGCTGATAGGCCTGCCGCTGCTGTTTCTGGTGACGGTGGATCTGGTCGATACCAAGAACGCCTCCCAGCACTTCTTGTGGTTGTTCTCGTACGACTATATTCACAACCCGCGCGGCCGGCCGTGGCCGGACAAGCTGGATTTTTCCACGCCGCTGATTGTTTTCTCGGCGCTGTTCACTGTCTTCACGCTGGGTCTGATCGTCAATCGCCTCAGGAAGTGGGCGGCGCTGGGACTCAGCGCGGCCGCGGTGATCTTCACGTTCTTCCTGCTGGACGTTTACATGCGCGACGTCGCGCCCTACTGGTCGCAGAAGGTGCCGATCGCCGCCTATTACCGCAACCGCCGCTCGCCGGAGGAACGCCTGGTCGCGTACCAGATGTACTGGCGCGGGGAGACCTTTTACACAAAGAACGAGATCTACGAAGGACCCTCGGAGGATCGCACCGTGTTCGATCAGGAGGGCGCCGACGATCGGCTGAAGGACTGGCTGGGGCGGCACAAGGGCTCGCGCCAGTTCTTCATCTATGAACGCGGGCAGCAGGGGCACCTGCAGGGGCTGTTGCCAGCCGAGGCGCGGGCGAGTTTCAAGGTCCTGGACAGCCAGAACAACAAGTTCTCGGTCGCCCAAGCCGATCTCTGATGCGTCCAGAGGTGCAGGCGCGTTTCGACCGCTTCGTCGAACGCGGCGGCACCGTGCCCCGGTCCGACGCGGCGTCCGACGCTGCGCCTGACGATACCGCCCGGCGCCTGCTGCAGGCGATCACCGAGAGCGGGGATTTTCTTACCCAGCTGCTGCTGGCCGACGTCGGCGCGCTGGCGGCGCTGGCCGGGGATCCCTGGCTGACCCAGCCCAAGCCGGCGGAGTTGATCCGCGCGGCCGTGGAGACCGCGACGGCGGGCGCGGTCGACTTTGCCGACTTCAAACGGCGGCTGCGCATCGTCCGCCGCCAGGAGGTGCTGCGCCTGGGCGCGCGCGAGCTGGGGTGGGGGACGACGCTGGAGGTGGCGCGCGAGCTGTCCGACTTCGCCGCCGCCTGCTTGCAGGAGGCCTGGCGTTTCTGCGACGGTGAGCTGCGCCGCGAGTATGGGCCGCCCATGACCGAGGAAGGGCCGGCGGCCTTCGTGGTGCTGGCCATGGGCAAGCTGGGCGGCGAGGAGCTCAATTTCTCGTCTGACGTCGACGTCTGTTACTTCTATTCGTCGGACGCGGGCGAAGCCGGATCGATCAGCCTGCATCAATATTTCAGCGAGCTGTCGCGGCGGATCAGCAACGCCATCGAAGAGAAGACGGCCGACGGCACCATTTTTCGGGTCGACCTGCGCCTGCGACCGGAAGGCCAGAACGGACCCATTTGCAATTCGTTGCCCGCCGCCGAGCGGTACTACGAGACGTTCGGGCGCACCTGGGAACGGCAGGCGCTGTTGCGGGCGCGGCCTTGCGCCGGCGACCACGCGTTCGGGCAGGCGCTTCTGGACGCGCTGGAAGGGTTCATCTACCCGCGCCACCTGGAAGCGAAGATGGTCGACGATATCCGGCAGCTGCGCACCATGTTCAGGGCGCAGGGCGACGCCCCCAGATTGGGCGCGGGCAGCGGTGGGCTGGGCGGGTTCGACGTCAAGCTGGGCACGGGCGGGATCCGCGACGTCGAGCTGGTGGTGCAGACGCTGCAACTGTTGCACGCCGGCAAGCGCCGCGACCTGCGCGATCGGACCACGCTGTCCGGCCTTTACCGGCTGCTGATGGCCGGCCTCATCTCTGACCGCGAAGCCAAGACGCTGGCGGAGGCGTACCGGTTCTGGCGGCGGCTGGAGCACCGGGTGCAGGTCGAGGACGGCGCGCAGACCCACCGCCTGCCCGCCGACGACGAGCAACGGGCCTGGTTCGCCCAGCGGCTGGGTTTCGCCGACCTGGCGACGTTCGATCAGGCGGTGGCTCAGCATCGTCAGGGCGTGCAGGCCATCGCGGCGACGTTCAACGATCCGCCGCAGCCGCCCGGGGGCAGCGTGCTGCGCCTTTTGGATCCGGGGCTGCCGCGCGAGGAGATGGAGGCACTGCTGGCGTCGCTGGGCTTTACCGACGTCGAGGGTTCGGCCAACGCGCTGGAATTGGTGCGGGGACGGATCCCGGCCACGTTTCTGGAGCAGAGCGCGGCGTCGCCCGATCCATCGCGGGCGCTGGCGCACTTTCGCGATCTGACCGTGCGCGGGTCGACCGGCTTGATGGCGCTGCTGCGCGATCACCCGCAGCTCTTGCGCATGCTGGCCACGCTGTTCGGAACCAGCGAACGGCTGTCGACGTTGTTGATCCAGCGTCCCGAGCTGTGGGAGCCGCTGATCGACAACCTGGGCGCGCGGGTTCGCTCGCCCGACGAGCTGGCGGCGGCGCTGCGCCAGCGTCTGTCCGGTGGGGCGGCCAAGGTCGGCGCCGGCGCCGGCGCTGCGGTCGCCGCGGATTCGGACGACAGCGACGAGGAGATCAAGCTGCGCGCCTTGCGGCGGTTTCAATCCGAAGAGTTCCTGCGCATCGGACTGCACGACGTGTCGGGCAATCTGGATCCAGGGGAGGTGTCAGAGCAGCTGAGCGCCCTGGCCCAGGCCTGCCTGGGCGAGGTGATGAGCATCGTGCTACCGGCGCTGGAGGCCCGTTACGGCCAGCCGCGCGCCGCACTGACCGTGCTGGGCCTGGGCAGTCTGGGCGCGCGCGAGATGCGCTATGGCTCGGATCTGGACCTGGTGTTTCTGTACGGCGGGCCGGGCGAGAGCAGCACCGGGGTCGATCATCAAGAATGGTACGCGCGCGCATCACCGCGGGTGATCGGCGCGTTGCAGGCGTTGACCGAGGAGGGACGCCTGTACCACGTCGACACCCGCCTGCGCCCGTCCGGCGCGCAAGGAATGCTGGTGACGTCGTACGCGGCGTTTCAGCGCTATCACGAGCGCGAGGCGGCGGGCTGGGAGCGGGCGGCGTTGTTGCGGGCGCGCGTCGTTTACAGCACCGAGCCGCCCGCCGGCGTCGAGGCGGTGGCGTCGCTGGTCGCCGGGATCGCGTACGAACGCTCGTTCGACGAGACCAAGTTCCGCGCCGATCTGCGCGCCGTCCGCCAGCGGGTAGAGAACGAACGGGGCCGGGTGCCGCGCGGTTCGCGACACCTGCGTTTTGATCCGGGCGGGATCATGGACATCGAATTTCTGGTGGCGCTGGGACAGCTGCAGGGCGGCGCCACGGATCTCGCCCTGCGAACCACGACGACGATGACGGCGCTCCGTCGCCTGGCGCAGCTGGGGTGGCCGTCGTCGTTGCTGGACGACTATGCCTTCTTGCGCCGGCTGTCCTTGCGCCTGCGGCTTTTACGCGACCGACCCGAAGAGGTGCTGAGCCCGTCCGACGCGGTGGCGCTGGCCCGCACCCTGGAACGCGACGCCGCCGCGATGCTGGAAGATCTCGATCGCCGCATGGCCCGCGTCCGAGAAATCTTTTCGGGAAAGTTCTAGCGGTTCTAGCGGTTCTAGCGGTTCACAATCCGACGGCGACCTTGGCGGCACCCAGCAAGCCCAGCTGGGGGTGGGTGACCACGAATGCCGGGAGGCGGGCCACCAGCGGGTGCAGCCGACCCTTGCGCTCGAAGGCTTCGCGGAAGCCGCCTTTTTTCAGATAGGCCAAGATTCGCGGGGCGATGCCGCCGGCCACGTAGACGCCGCCGGTGGCCAGCAGGGTCAGCCCCAGATTTCCCGAGACGGCGCCCAGCACCGAACAGAAGATCGACAGGGCCAGCTCGCAGATCGGATCGCTTCCTGACAGCCCGCGCTCGGAGATGGCCGCCGCGGGATCGTGGCCGGGCCCGCGATCGCCCAGCGCGGCCGTGGTGTCGGGGCGGATCAGCGACTGGCAGGCTGGTTCTTGGGCCAAGAACGAAAAGATGTCGACCAGTCCCTGCCCCGACAGCACGCGCTCGCACGAGGCGCGGCCG
>JAXDMH010000390.1:0-3168 GCA_034666225.1 Myxococcales bacterium | reverse complement strand
TTCTTGCGCTTCATCGTCTTGGCCACCAGCTCGGAGACGTTGATCACCGTGACCTTCTCGGCGGCGTCGCGATCCTGGACGCCGTCGTGAAGCATGATGGTGCAGAACGGACAGGCCGTGGCGACGGTGTCGGCACCTGAGGCGATCACCTCGTCGACGCGGTTGTGGTTCACCCGGGTACCGATCTTCTCTTCCATCCACATGCGCCCGCCGCCGGCGCCGCAACAGAAACCGTGCTGTTTATTACGGGGCAGCTCGATGCGCGTGGCGGGCAGCGCGTCCAGCACGTCGCGGGGGGCGTCGTACTCGCCGTTCCAGCGGCCGAGATAGCAGGGGTCGTGAAAGGCCACAGTCTTTCCGTTGGTCTTGGCCTTGTCGATCTCCACCTTGCCGCCGGCCACCAGCTCGCGAATCACCTGGGTGTGGTGGCGCACCTCAAAGTTTCCGCCCAGCTGGGGGTATTCGTTCTTGATGGTGTGCAGGCAGTGCGGGCAGGCGGTGATGACCTTCTTCACCTTCTTGGCGTTCATGGTCTCGACGTTCTGCTGCGCCTGCATCTGGTACAGCATCTCGTTGCCGGAGCGCCGCGCCGGATCGCCGGTGCAGCCTTCTTCCAGGCCCAGCACGGCGAAATCGACGCCGCCCTCACGCAGGATGTCCACCAGCGCCAGCGTCTGCTTCTTGATGCGATCGTCGTAGGCGCCGGCGCAACCGACCCACAGCAGGTATTCAGCGTCGGGCCGATCGTCCAGCGTGGGGACGTTCTTGCCGTCGGCCCAGTCCATGCGTTTGTCGGCGCCCAGGCCCCAGGGGTTGCCGTTGCGTTCCAGGTTGGTGAAGGTGCGCGCCAGATCCGTGGGGACCTTCTCCTGCACCAGGATAAGGTTCTGGCGCATCTGGATGATCTTCTCCGGGTGGTCGATGAAGACCGGGCAGACCTCCTGGCAGGCGCCGCAGGTGGTGCACGCCCACAGCACGTCCTCGGTGGTGCGCCCGCCTATGAGAGGCACCACGCGATCCAGCTCTTCGGCTTCGGCGGCGCCGTGCTGAAAACGATTGATGATGTGGTCCAGCGGACCTTTGTCGGGCATGCGCGACTTCATGTCGTCGCGGATGTCGTGGATCACCTGCATGGGCGACAGCGGCTTGCCGGTGTTGAAGGCCGGACAGAAATTCGAGCAGCGCGCGCATTCCGTACAGGCGAAGCCGTCCATCAGCGACTTCCAGGTGAAGTCCTTGTTTTCGGACACCACGCCGGTGGCCGCCATGTCGTCGGCTTCCATGTTCAGCTTGGGCAGGATTCCGCGCTGGCCCAGCTTGCGGAAAAAGATGTTGGGCAGGGCGGCGATGATGTGGCTGTGCTTTGAATAAAGGAGGTAGTTCAGGAACCCCAGCACGATGAAGACGTGCAGCCACCAGTTCGCCTCCGACAGACCCAGCGCCACGCCGGCGGGCAGCGTGGACAGCGATGCCCCCAGCGCCGCGGAGATCGGATAGCCGGCCTCGGGAACGCCGGCCGCGGCGCGCAGGCCGTGAATGCCATAGTGGGTGAGCATCAGCAGGGCGATGGCGCCCAGGATCGCGGCGGCGTCGCGGCTCATGGGGATGAGGCGCGGTTTCAGCACCACGCGGCGAAACACCGCGAAGGCGATCATGGCCAGCACCAGCACGGTGGCCACGTCGATCGACGCATAAACGAAATGGCCCAGCGTTTCGCCCAGCAGGTCGGTGAGGGCAAAGCCGGGGAACAGCCCCTGGATCAGCGTCTCGACCGTGCCGACGGTGATGACGATGAAGCCCCAGAAGATGATGAAGTGGTACTTGCTGCCGATGGCGCTGACCAGCCGTTTGGCCCGCGCCGCCGGGATGACGGTCTTTTCGACCACCTTCTTCTGGCCGAAGAAATAAGCCATCACAGACGCCACCCGCTCACCGATGCGATCGGTGCGGTTCTCGGGACGCCCGGCGAAGATCAGGCGGGCAAAGCGCCGGACGGTCCAGGCGAACAGCGCCACGGCGCCAAGGAGGACAACGGTGAAGATCACGCGTTTCATGGGTTCGTTCGAATCTATCGCAGGGAGGGCCCCTTCGCGAGGCTGGGCGACAGGCTGGCGGGGGGGAATTTCGGGTATAAAGAGCGGGCCATGCCTCTGAACAAAGAGATGATCGAGATCCTGGCCTGTCCCAAGTGCAAGGGGACGTTGACCCTGCGCCCCGACGAGAGCGCCTTCGAATGCCCGCGTTGCCGCCTGGCCTACGCCGTGATCGACGACATTCCGAACTTCATCATCGAAGAAGCCCAGCCTTTACCCAACTGACGCTCGCAGGCTCGCTGCGCGAGAGGGGGCTGCTGCCCCCTCTCGCGGGCTCTCCCCAGCGCCTCTCGCAAGGTGGGCCGGCCGGGCAGAGCCCGGCCTCCTGGACTGGAATATCGGCGCTCCAGGGGAGGGATGTAAATTTTTTGCGAAAATTGGGGGCGGCCTTGAGAATGGGCTCATGGCTGGAGAACGGCGGAGGACCGACCAGGAGCGGCGCCAGGTTCGGCGCATCGCGGCCACGTTTGCGGTGAAGAACTCGACGGGCGGGCGAGTGCAGCTTTGTCAGGCGGAGGACATCAGCCCGGGCGGCATCACCATCAAGCGCACCAAGGAACCGTCGTACGAACCGCGCGCGACGACGGTGGCGCTGGCCTTTGCCTTGCCGGGGACGCGCGAAGAGATCGCCGCCCGGGGGGTGATCACCAGCGACGTGCCGGCCGGCTCGTTTCGGCGCACCGGCGTCTCCTTCATCGCCTTGCAGCCGGAGCACGAGAAGCTCATCGCCGGGTTCTGCCGCCGGGCCCAACGCCGGAAGAGCTAACCTTCGCTGAGCAGTACCTCGCGGCGGCGCACGTCGCGTTTGGGCTGCGTGCCGGCCACCAGGCGCAAGACGCCCCAGGCCGAAACGAACTCGCCTTCCATGCCCAGGCCGGGGAGGTTCTCGCGTCCGGCCAAAATTAGATTCTTGATGCCGGTGGCGTGGGGCAGGCCCACGACGTCAAAGGCCCGCGCTGATTCGGCGCTGTACACGGGCGGCATCGGCAATGGCGGGGCGTCGCCGCCCGCGGCGGCCGGCGGCGCCTTGACCCCGGCGGGGAGCTCGGGCGGCAGGCCGTCGTAGGGCGAAGCG
>JAXDMH010000389.1:0-4273 GCA_034666225.1 Myxococcales bacterium | reverse complement strand
CTCCGTCAACGCCAGCGGAAAGGGGTCGGCGGGCGACGGTCCCCAGACGTACGGCATGAAGGCGTGATCGATGGGCAGCTCGGACGGTGGCATGGGGCCGCAGCGATCGCCGTTGCTGCGCCCGGGGGTGGCGAACCGGCAGGTCGTCCAGGCGCCGCCGTCGGGAAAACGGGCGAACGCCTCGTCTGGACCCAGGGCGGGGAAGGTCACCTCGTCGACGGTCTGGCCGGACGCATCGGCCAGCGTGATGCGCTCGCCCTCGGCCGCCAGCTTGAAGGGCAGGTGGCGCTCGCCTTGATCCAAGTCCTTGTCGGCAAACATGACGATGGTCTGGCCCGGATACAGAATCACGGCGGGCAAGCCCTGCGCGTACCCACCGTTGTTGGACAGCGTGAACCCGGACAGGGGAATCGGCTGGGTGCCGACGTTCACCAGCTCGATCCAGTCCTCCAGCTGGCCTTCCTCGTCGATGGTGGTCCCGTCGGCGTCGTCGGCCACCAGCTCGTTGATGCGCAGGCTGCCAAGCGGCGGCGGAGCGTCGCCAGCGGCGTCATCGGCCGACGCGTCGCCGCGGATAGCCGGGGTCTGGTCGCCGCAGCCAGCGGCCGCCACCGCTAGCAGCAGTCCCCAGCGCGCGGTTCGGGTGGCAGCGGTGGACATGTCGGTTTCTCGTCGCTGTGACGCTGCAAAGCCGAAGCCACCATCCATCCTTTTCGAAAACACGGCATTGCCGGGCAATCCAGAGTGCCTGCGGCTCCATCGCCTCAAAAAACCGAGGCCCGGCGGCGCGCCCCGTCTCGGTTTTACCGGCCGAAACTAGATCGGGCGCAGCTTTTCCAGCGCGGCGGCTGTAGCGCGGACCCGGAAGATGACGCCGCTGTCGACGTAACGTTCGCCCAGGACTTCGCACTCCTCGAACACCACCGCGCGCAGCTGCTGGCGATCGTAGGGGATCAGAACTTCCTCCTCGATCAAGTTTCCCCGGAAGGTCGCCGCCAGGTGATCGTGCAGGAACGCGACGTCGTCGGGGCTGCGCGCCGACATCATCACGGCGTCGGGCCACTGCGACAGGACCAGCTGGGCCAGCGCGGCCTGCGCGACGGCGTCACCGACGCGGTCCATCTTGTTGAACACCAGCAGGTGGGGCAGGTCGCCGGCGCCGATCTCCGCCAGCACCTCGCGCGTGACGGCCAGCTGGCGCCGCCAGCCCCGGTCCGAGGCGTCGACCACGTGCACCAGCAGCGACGCCTCCAGCGCTTCGTCCAGGGTGCTCTTGAAGCTGGCCACCAGATCGTGCGGCAGGTTGTCGATGAACCCGACCGTGTCGGAGATCAGCACCGACGGAAACGTCGGCGGGGTCATGGTGCGCACCGTGGTGTCCAGCGTGGCGAATAGTTTGTCAGCCACGTAGACGTCGCTGCCGGTCAGCGCGCGCATCAGCGTCGATTTTCCGGCGTTGGTGTACCCGACCAGCGCCACGCGGTGGAGGTCGCGCCGCCGGGCGCGCTGGGTGCGGGCCTCCGTCTCCAGGTGGGCCAGCTCGGCGGTCAGCTCGGCGACGCGGTCGCGGATCTTGCGGCGGTCCAGCTCCATGCTGGATTCGCCGGCGCCCTTGCCGCCGATGCCGCCGCGCTGGCGGTCGCGACCGGCGCCCAGTTCGCGCATGCGCGGCGCCAGATATTGCAGGCGGACGATCTCGACCTGGGCGCGGGCGGCGCGCGAGCGGGCGTGGCGGTGAAAGATCTCCAGGATGACGCCGGTGCGATCCATGACCGGCAGCTCGGTGGCCTTCTCCAGATTGCGCGCCTGTGACGGGGAGATCTCGTGGTCGATCAAGACGACGTCGGCGCCGCTCTCGGCGATGGCTGCCTTCAGCTCGTCCAGCTTGCCGGCGCCCACATAGGTGGCCGAGTGAAAGGAGATCCGTCTCTGGCTGACCGACGCCACCACCGCCAGGCCCAGCGTGCGCGCCAGCCGGCCCAGCTCGCCCAGGGCATCTTCAAAGTCGGGGTCGGCGACCTCGGGCAACTGCACAGCCAGCAGAACGGCCTTGGTGGCGCCGGCGCCTTCGCCCCCGGATTCAAAGTCTTCGATCAACGCGGCAATCTATGCGCCGGATCCGCTTCCGTCAACGACGCAGGTCGCTGGCGGCGCCTATTCGGCCAGGTCGGCGCACAGTTTTTGCTCGCGGGCGATGACCTTGTCGTCGGGCCGTGCCGGGATGCTGGCCATCCGGCCGTAGGCCTGCGCCAGGCCGCAGTGCACCGCGGGATCGAAGGGATTGGTGGCCAGCGACGCACGCAGGGCGACGACCGACGCCAGGTAGTCGCCCTTGGCCAGCAGCGCCTGGCCGGCGATCAAGTTGGGCCACGGCAGGTCGGGATAAAGACCCTGCACGCCGGCCAGCGCTTTCAGCGCGCGGTCCGGCTCGCCCAGCACCAGATAGGTCCGTCCCAGCTTGACCGGGAACAACCAGTGGCTGGCGGTCTCGTCGGCATCGGGGCCGTGGCGCCGGCGGGTGGTGCTGCCGGCCAGCAGGGCCGCCTTGGCCCCTTTTTCATATTCGATCACGGCGGCGCGCGGTCGGTTGCGCACCAACATCATGTTGCCCAGACGCAGGAAGCGAAATGCCGGCGACAGTTTTTGCGACGCCGACATCGCCTCGTCCTCGGTCGGTTTTCGTTTGGAGGCGATGGCGTTGGCTTTTCGGATGTGGGTGGTGGGTAGATCGATGGCGGGGAAGGTCTTGTAACGCTGGGCCACCATGAAGGCGCGCCAGCCCCGTTCGAACTCGGCCCAGCTGACGCCGGCCGCGGCCGCCACCGCCTGGCGGGCGTCAGTGCCGGCGCTGACCTTTTCGATGGCGGCGCGCAGGGCCGGCATGCCCCCGACGGCGTGCAGATAGGCGACGGCGTTGGCCACCTCGGCGAAGGCCAGCGAGGCGTCCTCGGCCGACGGCAGCTTGGCCATGGAGGGATGCATGGCCTCGAAGCTGATCAATTTTCCGTTGTGCAGCGCCTTGGCCAGGAGGTGCTCCATCGACGGGGGGATGCGCCCGCCGGCCGGTTCGCGCCAGCGTCGCTCCAGGAATTTCGCCAGGCCTTCCTGCAGCCAGACCGGCGCGCGATCGCTGGACAGCGACGAGACGGCATAGTGCACCAGCTCGTGGTTCATGCTGTCGATCCACGGGTATCCGTACGACAGCGCGCGCGGCGTGGTCACCATCAGGCGCGCCCACTTGCAAAGGGCGATGGTGCCGGTGCGCGCCACCTCGGCCACCGACAGCGACGACACCGCGGCCAGGTCGGACGGGCTGCGATAGATCTCGATGCGGATGGGGATGGCGCCCTTGAAGCCAAGGTCAGCGCCCAGCGTGTCGTACGCCGATTCCAGCGCCTCCAGGGCATAGGGGACCAGCACGGCGTCCTCGGCCGGGTAGCGAATCCAGAAGTGCGCCGACCGTTCTTCCTTGTGGTCCTTGACCGCGTCGCGCGCGGCGGTGGCCAGGCTGCTCAGCTCGCGCGCCACGGCGGCGCCCGACGCGGCGTCGCCGTGAACCCCTTCGGTGGCGGCGGCCAGCTTGCGGATGGCGCCGTCATAGTCGCCCTCGAGAAAGCGCAGATAGCCTTCGACGTACAGCGTGTGCGGCGAATCGGGCGCCTTCTGCGCCAGCTCGGTGATGGCGGCGCGCCCGAGATCGAACTGCCAGTCGTCCAGAAGTTTCTCGGCGCGTTTGGCGGCCGCGGCGATCTGTCCGCCGCTGGGCGGGGCGGCGCGCAGCTGGCCGGCGGGGCTCAGCCACAGAAGGCATCCGGCCAGCGCCAGCAACGGCAGCTTGGTCCTGGTCGTGGTCCTTGGCTTGGCGGTGCCGGCCGTCATCGCACCAGCTCCTCGTAATAGCGGCGTACGTCGTCGCGGTACCGTTCGGGCGCCTTTTCCTTCATGGCGTCCATCAGCTCTTGCCGCCAGGCGCGCGGAGCGGTCGATTCGTCGGCGCCCGGGATGCGCACCGGATCGTGTTGCTGTTTGCTGCCGCCCATCGATCGCTCCTGCATCGAATCGCGCAGCTTGGCCAGGCGATCAGCGGCGTCGCGTTCGGCGCCGGCGGCCTGCTTGGTCTCGCTCTTGCGCAGCAGCTCGGAGGCCTGGCGCATGCGTGTCGACGCGCCCTTCAGCTCGCCTTCGGCTTTTTCCAGGCCGGGCAGCTTGCCCAGCTTCTTGGCCACCTCGTCGGCGGTCTCGTCGGTGCGGTTGCCGATGGTGCCTTGCCGGT
>JAXDMH010000388.1:0-9581 GCA_034666225.1 Myxococcales bacterium | reverse complement strand
ACTGACGTCGGCCAGACGACGGACGGGCCGAGCGGCCCGTCACGTTCGTCGGCGTTCTGGCCGTCAACCGTCCGGAGGCGCTGTTATTTGCAGGCGGCCGGGGCGGTGGGCAGATTCGCGAAGGTTTGCAGGTTCATCGCGCAAGCCATGGCGACGGTATCGCGTGTTGAGCCCATCTCCATGTTGCAGGTCGAGGCGGTGTTGCAATTCTGGGGATTGCCGGCATCCGCCTCGCTGATGACAGCCATGCAGCAAGTGTCGAACTTTGTGCAGGCCTCGCATCCCGCGGTGACGCCGGTACCGCCGGTGCCCGCAGTGGATCCATCGTTGCCGGTCGCGCCACCCGTTCCGCCGGCGCTGCCGCCGCTGCCCGGGACACCGGTGCCGCCGGTTCCGCCAGACGTTCCGCCCGTTCCGCCGCCGGTGGTCGGACAGATGGTGCTGAGGCAGGGGATGAACTCGTCGCAGGTCTTGGAAAGACAGGCATTGCCCTTGTCGAGATTGGCGCTTGTTTCAGCACACATGGCGCCAGGCGAAGTCGAGCTGCCCCCGTCGGACGATGAGCTGGCGCAACTGGTCTTGCAGCTGGCGACGCCAGCGGCGAACGCCGGGTTGCACGTGCCCAGCTTGTCGCAAACCTTGTTGCAGAAGTCTTGCCGCTGGGCCGGCGTTATCGAACCGCTGGAGGAGCTGCCGCACCCTTGTGCGCCCGCCGCCAGAAATCCCACGATCGAAGCCAATACCCAGAGCAACGCCGCCGTTTTCTTTTTCATGGTGCAAGACGGTAACACGTCGGCACCGGTCAGAAAACAGGGCACCAAGGCCGTCCAGGAAGCTGGCTAGGGGCTGTTCGCTTTCGCAAGGTACAAACCCGCAAAAATTTTGTAATCGACCAGCAGCCCTTCTTGCTCCTTGCGCGCAACGAACGAAGGCAGCTCGCCGCGATCGACTTCGTGAACCACGATGTCTTCCGTTTCGTCGCCGCCGCCGGGGCCGACCTTGATCAGACCGCTGGCTGCAAAAAACGTGAGGCGCTCCGACGAAAAGCCGACGGCGGTGGGCGACTCGGCCAGACGGGTCATGGTGGTGGCCTGCCAACCGGTCTCCTCGATCAGCTCGCGGTGGGCGGCGTCGACCAGGGCTTCGTCGCGCCAGGTGGCGGTGTCCCCCACCAACCCGGCTGGCAGCTCGAGCACCCGGCGACCGACGGCGGGCCGGAACTGCTCGACCAGCACCAGGCGATTGTCGTCGGTGATGGCCACGATGATGACGACGCCGGTGCAGCTGAAGCGGTGGACGAATTCCCAGCCGCCCCGTTCCACCAGCATGAGGTATTTGCCCTGGCCCAGGATACGTTCGGCGATACGTTCGGCGTTACGTTCGGCGATGTGTTCGTCGTCGGTGCTCACGGCGCGACGTTACCACCAGATGCGCGTGCGCTAGTACGCGTCGAACGAGACGACGTCGATGGCGCTCTCTTTTATTTTGGCGGCGGTGAGAAGGGGTTTCATCACCGACGCGGTCGACACCATGGTGATGGCCAGATCGCGGGCGTGGACGTGACGAGCCAGCGCGGCGTTGACCTGTTTGGCCGTCACGGCGCGGACCTGGTCGGGATAGTGGTCGACGAAGTCGGCGGGCAGTCCGACCACCTCGGCATCGACCCGCGCGGCCAGGCGCTGCTCGGGCGCGTCGATCTCGGCGGCGTAAGAGCCCGCCACGAACCGTTTGAAGAAATCGACGCGTTCGGCGGACAGGCCTTTTTGCATCAGCGTGACGTAGAGGCGCAGGACCAGCTTTAACGTGGGGACGGCCTTGTCGTTGCCAGAGAAGACCCACCCGGCCGCCGCCGACGGTCCGAGGTGTTTGTCCAGAGTCAGGTAGGCGCCGTACGCGTAACCGCGCTTGGTGCGCACTTCGTTCATCAGCGTGGCGTTCATGCCGTGCCCGCCGAAGGCGGCCAGACCCACGGCCAGCGGCACAAAGTCGAGATCGGTGGCATGGGGTGCGGCGTGACCGAACATCAGCTGGGTCTGCTGACGATCGGGTTTGTCGACCAGCTGAATACGCCAGCCGGCCGGCGCCGGCGGCTCTCTCAAAACCAGCGGCATCGGCGCGGGAGCCGATCCGGCGCGAAGCTCGCCAAAGGCGCGGCCCAGGCGCGCCGCCAGGTCGGCAGGCTGCACGTCGCCGGCCGCGGCGAACACCAGGTTGCTGCCCACGAACAATCGCCTGAAATGCGCGGCCAGTTCCGCCGCGGTCAGCGATTCCAGGCCGGCGCGCGTCCCTTCCGGCGGGTGACCGTACGGGTGGTCGCCGTAAAGGTTCCGCGCGAAGAACCTCGCGCACAGGGCGTGATCATCGGTGCGGGCCTCTTCGATGCGCGCCAGCAGCTCGCGCCGGGTGCGGGCCAGCTCGGCGGGGGCGAACTGCGGTCGCAGGATGATGTCGGCCAGGATGGCCAGCAGGGCGTCCAGGTTGCGGCTGAGGACTTCCCCTTCAAAGCGCACCGAATCGACGTCGGTCTGCACCTGGACCGTCGCGCCCAGCGCATCAAGGGCGGCGTCGATCTCCTCGCGGCTTCGTTTGCCTGCCCCGCGACGGGCCAGCTCGGCCGCCAGGTCGGTCATCCCCTCACGGCGTCGGGGATCGCTGGCCGAACCCGAGCGTGCCGCCACCACCAGATGCACCAGCGGGACACTGACGTTGGACTCGACGATCACCAGCGATCCACCCGGTCCGGCAAAACGCGCGGCGGCCGGGACGCCGGGGGCAAGTGCGGTCGTCGCAGCCGCCGGGGGCGCCTGCGGTGGCGTCACGGTCGCCACCGTCGCCAGCTTCGCCACCAGAGCAAGAGTGGGAGCAAGGCCGCCAATCATGACGCTCCCGGGGCGTCGCCGCGCCCCGTTGCTTTTGGTCGGGCGATGACGATCGAACGCGCCCCCGTCCCGAGGTAGGCCGCCGCCACGCGCTTGACGTCGGCGGCGGTGACCCGTCCGTATTCGCCGGCGCGCTGAAACAGCCGTCGGAAATCTCCGCAAGCGACGTCGAAATTTCCCAGCAGCTCGGCGCGTCCGTGGCTGGACGAAAGCTGGCGCCAGAACCCGGTCTCCAGGCGCGCCTTGGCTTTTTCCAGTTCGGCGGGCGGGACCGGGTTTTTGCCCAGGCGGCCCAGCTCGGCCAGGACCAGCGCCTCGGCCTCCTCGGCGGCGTGCCCTTTGATCATCTGGACCCAGATGGCGTAAAGGCCGGGATCCTTGGTCAGCTCGACGTGTCCGTTCACCGACGAGGCGAGCTCTTTCTCCACCACCAGCGTTCGGTAAAGACGGGACGAAGGCCCTTCCAGCAAGATCTCGTTGATGACGTCGTAGACGGCCCGATCGCGGTCGCCCAGGCTGACAGCCGGGAAGGCCAGCACGAAGCGATCGGCCGGGACCGGTCGCGTCGTCACCGACCGCACCTCGGTCGCCGGCGCGCGTTCGGGGGCGATGACGTCGGCCGGCAGATTCGGCGACGGCGGGATCGATCCATAGTGGTTGGCGATCAGTTGCACCGTCGCCTCAGGGTCCAGTTTCCCGGTCGCCACCACCACGGCGTTGTTGGGGGCGTAGAACCGCCGATAGAACGCGCCGGCGCTTTCGGTGGTGGCGGCCTTGATGTCCTTCATCCAGCCGATCACCGGCCAGCGGTAGGGATGCTGCCGGAAGGCCTGCTGGTGAACCATCTCGTCCAGCATGCCGTCGACGCTGTCCTCGACCGACGACAGACGTTCCTCGATGACGACGTCGCGTTCGGTGTCGACCTGTTTTTTGCGCAGGTCCAGGTTCACCATGCGATCCGCTTCCAGTTGCACGGCCATGGCCAGTCCATCAGGCGGGACGTCGTCCATGTACGCGGTGAAGTCGTAGTACGTCATGGCGTTGGCGCTGCCGCCCGCTTCTTCGATGAAGGCGTCGAAGGCGCCGGCCTTCTGGTTCTTGGTCTGTGTGAACATCAGGTGTTCGAACAGATGGGCCAGGCCGGTTTGCCCGGCCGGTTCGTCCTCGTGGCGCGAGCCGACGCGGAACCAGGTCATGTAGCTGATGCTGGTGGCGGTGGGATCCGGCAGCAAGATGAGCTCCAGGCCGTTCCCGAGGCGCCACTTGGTGGCGGTCAGGGCGCCCAGCGTCGCCGTGGCCACCAGCTCTGCCTGGCCCGACGGCGCCGGCATACGAGAATTGCCCGACGGCGCGCGCAGGCCGGTCCCTTTGGCCGCGGCGCAAGACAGACCGACCAGGGAGATCATCAGCGGGCGACACCTTGCACGCATGGTGGTCGTCCCTCTATCAAAATCGCGCCGTCATCGACAAGCCAAAGTCTTGCACGAAACGCCCGTAGGCCCCCTCCGCGGTCGGGCGCGCCAGTCCTTGATTGCGGGCGATGCAGCCAGGATTGGCCAGATCGCCGGCCGGTTTGCCGCCGGTGGTCGTCATGCAGGCGGCGGCCGCCTGAGGGTCAAAGCGTGAAGGGCTGGCGTTCACGTCCCTCATCAGCGTGACACCGTAACCCGCGCCCACCGAGAAATGTTTTCCCAGGTTCACCTCGGCCAGCAGGATCGGTTCGAACTTCACTCCGTCATCGGCGGCCGGGCAGACGTCGGACGCGTCGACGGCGCTGGTCACCACGCGAAGGACCGCGCCGATGTGCAGGCGTTCCTTCAGCCAGTAGGAGACCCGCAACCGCGTGTCCCAGGCATCCTGAAACCCCTGGTGCAGGACGATGTGCTGGGGCAAGCCGCCGGCCTCCAGCGAGGTGCCGGTCAGCCGGATGTCCATGCGTTCCATGGCGTGAAATCGCATCCAGCGCACGATGGCGGTGATCTCCAGGCCGTGGCGCAGGTGCCAGGTGACGCCGCCGATGAACGTGTCGGGCAGTCGATAGGCGATGCTGCCGAACACGCACCCGGCGCTTTGACTGGCGGCGGCGCCAGGCGCCTCTGGATCGACGGGGGGGGGACGGCAGACCACCGGGGCGCCGCCGGGCGCGGTGACGGACGTGCGGGTGCCGGCGACCTGCACGCCGGCGATGTCGCCGCCGAACGGCCGGCTGGAATAGGCCAACCCGAATTCGAAGTTGCGCTGGCGGTAATAAACGCCGCCGCCCAACGTCACTGAAAATTTGGCGTCGCCGATGCCTTGTCCCGAATCGATGTCATAGCGCGCGTCGTTGGCCGGGGATTCGGCGGCGCCACCCATGGCCGCGCCCGGGATTCGTTCGGCGAAAAAAAGCCGCCCGGTCGAAAACATGAATCCCGGCGCGAATCCGATGTGCAGATCGCCGGAGACCCGAATCGACAGCGCCGGCACCAGCGCCAGGTTGCGAAAGTCGGCGCTGAGGCGGTGATAGCGCGTCGGCTCGTCGCCGGTGGCGCTGGTGGGAAAATGGACGGTTTCCGCATACGGCTCGTACGTGGCGAAGGCCAGCGTGAAGCGATCCCCGCCAAGGTCGGTGCTGATGCCGGCGAAACCCCCGGGGCCGAGAGGCCACTGGATCGGTTGGATGACGTCGGACGCGCTGGCGTCGCCGGGTGACGTATCGCCACCGGGTGCGCCCGTCGCGCCGTTGATGGGCGCGCGATGAACCGTGGTCCGCACGGCGCGAGCGGTGCCGGCGATCATGACCTGATTGCCGCGTATCAGACCCAGCGCCGCGGGGTTCCAGTAAACCGCTCCCAGAGTTCCTGAAGTCGGTCCGCTGAAGGTCAGCCCGCCCACGTGCGGATCATCGAAAGGCGCCGCCCGCAGCCGGCCGGCAAGACCGCAGCCAAGCAAAAGTGCCAGCACCGAAGCGCGCAAGCGGCGTCCGCTGCGGGTGCCGAAATCCATGAGGTGACGCGACGTTATCTGAAGGGTTGGGCAGCGGCAATGCCTTGACGCTGCGATCAGCGCGTGTCTAACATCCGTGCGCGCATGCCCCGTCCTTGGTCCCTTCCACGGTCTTCAGCGGCTGTGATGACCTGCACCTGGGTAATGGTTCTGGCCCTGGGCAGCGGCTGCTCGAAGGTCACGTCCGAAAACGTGCAGCTCTGGAAGACGACCCAGAAGGGGCCAGAGCGGCTGAAGGACGCCGTGGGCGATCGGTCGGTTCCAGTCGCGCTGCGGGCCGAGGCCGCTGCGGCGCTGGTCGACATCGGCCACGCCGAGGAGGTCGAGACGGTGATCGGCGGCCTGCCGACCGACGACCGGTTCGAGGTCATCCGGGCCGCCATTCCGATCGACGAAGCGGTCATGAACGATCCCAGTCCCGAGAAGGCGCTGGCCGCTCGCGACGCGCTTTTTTCGTTGCGTCAGTTCGCCGCCGCGGATGAAAAAGAGCGCATCGACCACATCCTGCTGCCGGCCCTCGAAAAAGATCTGAAGTCCGGGCGGCTGCGCAACGGGCGCCATTCGATCGACAAGATGCTGACCGCCATCGGTCCGGCGGGCGCGTCGATGCTGGCCTCGGTGCTGGCCCAGCCGACGCCGGCCTATCCGCTGGCAGCCGATCTGCTGGGGCGGGTGGGGGATGACGGCGCGCGCAACAAGGGGGCGACGGCGCTGGTGGCGCGGGCCAGGAAGGAAAAGCCGATCCAGCAGGCGATGTGGAAGGCCATCGGCACCCTGGGCGGACCGGCCGCCCTCGCGTTTCTCGCGGAGAAGAGCCAGGATCCCAACCGGGAAGACGCGGTCTCGGCCGTGCGGGCCATGCGCGAGCGGCGCGACCCGGCGGTCCTGCCGCTGGCGCTAAAACTGGCCGGCGATCCCAAGGCGGATAAGCTGGTGCGCGACGAGATGTTCGGCACCATCGAAAATATCGGCGGCATCGAGGCGCAGAAGGGGTTGCTGGCCATCATCTCGTCCGACAAGGAAGAGATGGTTCGCTATCGCGCCTTCGAGGTCGCGCTGGGCATCGGCAAGGCCGACGGGATCATCCCGGCCCTGGAGGCATTTCCCGTCGGTCCAGCCTACAAGAAGATCGACGTCGACGATCTGCTGGTCAAGCTGATCGAAAAGCTGGGACCGGCGGCGCGACCAAGCCTGGTCAAGGCGCTTGATTCGCGGTCTCCGCTGACGCGCATGACCGCCGTGATGTCGCTGGAACAGATTGGCCGCGCCAGTGACGCACCCGCCCTGGTGAAGGTCTCGAAAGATTCAACCGCGCTGAAGGGATTTCCGGCCGGGGAGACCATCGGCAAAGCCGCGTCGAGAGCCGCGGAGGTCGTCAAGAAGAAGGCCTGACGATGTCTCGCGACGGAAACAAGAGAAATCCCCGCCAGTTTCAGTGCGAGGACATCCTGTGGAACACGTTCCAGCGCATGTCCGAAGAACAGGAATCGGACGTGGACGATCTGATCAACAGCGCGCTTTCGGCCTATGCGCAGCTGGCCGGATACCAGTCCGGCGTTTCGGAAGAAGATACGCCGCCACCCCCGGTCGGCCCGGCGCCGCGCCCGGCGCGCGTGCCGTCGCCATTTTCGACCCGGTCGATTCCGTCGCCTTCGGGCCCGTCGCCTTCCGGCCTGGCGGGGGCAGGGGGCCTGGCCGCGCCGCCGCCGCCGCCCCGCACGGCGCTGAGCGAAGGGAGCGCGAGCGGTTCGACAGCGCCGCTGTATCTGGTGTTCGACAACCAGAAATACCGCATCGACAAGGACCAGTTCATCATCGGGCGCGGTTCGAAATCGTCGGACCTGCCGATCAAGGATGGCAACATTTCGCGCAAGCACGCCGCGGTGATCCGGCGCAACGGGACGTACTTCATCAAAGACCTGGGGTCGACGAACGGCATCGACTTTAAAGGCATGCGCATCGACAACAAACGGATCGACGAGGGGGATGTCTTCTACCTCTGCGATTACGAGCTCCGTTTCACTTACAAACGGTAGGCGGGCGGCGGCACGCAGTCGGGCCGTCACGCCTGCGCGCAGCGTGAGCGATCCGGTGTCGGTGCTGGCCGGCGCGGGGCCCAAGACGGCGGCGCGCCTGGCAGCCAGCGGGCTGTCCACGGTCGGCGACCTGCTGGGCTATCTGCCGCGCGGCTATGACGACCTGCGGGTGACCACGCCGGTGGCGGCGCTGGACGCCGCGCGGGTGGGGCAGGTGGTCGTCGTGCGGGGCACGGTCCAGCGCGTGCACATTTTTCCGCGCCGTTTTCTGGACGTGACCATCGACGACGGTGGGGCCGCCTTGCGGGCGCGCTGGTTTCGTCCCCGCGCCGGCATGGCCAAATCCTTCGCCAAGGGGACGACCGTCGTGCTGGCCGGCCCGCTGCGGCTGACCGAGGAGGGCAAGCCCGAGTTGATCCATCCCACCAACGTCACCACCTGGTCGCAGGGGGGCCAGCCGCTGGGCATTCGCGCCCGGTATGGCGCGCTGGAAGGCGTGGGCGGTCGGGTGCTGGAAAAAATGATCGCCGACGCCGTGGACAAGTACGCGGCGGAGGAAGGGGACGCCAGCTGGGATCTGATTCCAGCCGCTCTCCGCCGGCGCCAAGGCTTGCCGTCGCTGGGCCAGGCGTGGCGCACGCTGCACCAGCCGGACGCCACGCTGTCGGCGGCTGACTGGCAAGCGCTGGTCACCGGGCGATCGCCTGCGCACCGGCGGATGGCTCTGGAAGAGCTGCTGGTGTTGCAGGTTGGATTCCTGGCGCGCCGAGCGCGAGCCCAGGGCCAGCCGGCACGCGCCTGCGCCTTTGATCGAGCGGCCGTTCTAGACGAGCTGGCGTCGCGACTGCCGTTCACACTGACGGCCGGCCAACGGCGCGCCGTGGCCGACATCGGCGCCGACCTGGCGGCCGGGCGGCCGATGCAGCGGCTGCTGGTGGGTGACGTGGGCAGCGGCAAGACGGTGGTGGCGCTGGCCGCTGCCGTGATTGCCGCGCGCGCCGGTGGGCAGACTTTGTTCATGGTCCCGACCGAGGTTCTGGCCGAGCAACATCTGCGCACGCTGTCGGCGCTGGGTCATCCATTTGGCTTGCGCGTGGCGCTGCTGACCGCGGCCACGCACCGGACCGAACGCGAGGCCTTGCGCCGTCGCTGCGCCGCCGGCCAGGTCGACCTGGTGGTGGGGACCCAGGCCTTGTTCGACCTGGGCGGCGATTGCGCCGACCTGCGCCTGGTCGTCATCGACGAACAGCACCGTTTTGGTGTCCAGCAACGGGCGCGGCTGCGCCAATCCCTTTCAGAGGACGCGGCGGTGCCGCACCTGCTGGTCATGTCAGCGACGCCGATCCCGCGTTCGCTGGCCCTGACGTTGTATGGCGATCTCGACGCGACGATGCTGCCTGACCGTCCGCCCGGGCGGCGCCCGACGGTGACCGCCGTGTGCGCCACCGACGGTGAGCGGGCCGCCGCCTATCGCCGGCTGACCGAGGTGGTCGCGGCCGGCGGTCAAGGTTTCGTCGTCGGTCCGGCGCGCGAAGTGTCGGCGCGCGCCGGTGGCGTCACCGCCGTGGCCCACCACCGCGCCCTGGTCCGCCGCCTGGCCCCGGCGCGCGTGGGCCTCTTGCACGGCGCCCTGGCCAGCGCCGAGAAGGACGCCGTCCTGCGTGCCTTCAACGGCGGCCAG
>JAXDMH010000387.1:0-3456 GCA_034666225.1 Myxococcales bacterium | reverse complement strand
TTGTTCCAGCCCTGGTCGCCTGGCTGCTGGCGGCGGTATGGTCCGGTCCAGCCATGGCCAACCGAGGGGCGGCGTTCTCTTTTCCCGTGCACGACAGGCGGCTGCCGAACGGCCTGCACGTCACCGTCATCAACTACGATTCGCCCGGCCTGGTCGCTTACTACACGATCGTGCGCACCGGCAGCCGCAACGAGGTCGAGCCTGGCAAGTCAGGCTTTGCCCATTTCTTCGAGCACATGATGTTCCGCGGGACGGAGAAGTACTCGCAGGAGGCGTACAACGCCGTCATCACCGCCATGGGCGCCGATTCCAACGCGTACACCTCGGACGATTTGACCGTCTATCACACGCTGGCCGGCAAGGCGGCCCTGCCCAAGATCGCCGAGATCGAGGCCGATCGCTTTCGCAACCTGAAATATTCCGAGGCCGACTTTCAGAAAGAGGCGCGCGCCGTGCTGGGCGAATACAACAAGAGCGCGTCGAACCCCCTCGAGAAGATGGCCGAGGTCCTGTGCGACACGGCTTTCGACGTTCACACGTACAAGCACACCACGATGGGCTTCCTGAAAGACATCGAGGCCATGCCTAACCAGTTCGCCTACTCGCTGCAGTTCTTTGATCGCTATTACCGGCCCGACAACGTCACCGTGCTGGTGGTGGGCGACGTCGACGCCGAGGCGGTGTTCTCGCTGATCGAGAAAATTTACGGCGAGTGGAAGGCGGGCCCGCCGCGCCCGCCCGTTCCCGCCGAGCCGCCGCAGAGCAAGGAGCGGCGCGCCGAATTGAAATGGAAGGGGCCGACGTTGTCGGTGCTGATGCAAGGGTTCCACACGCCGGCCTTCTCGACCAAGAACGTCGACCTGCCGGCGCTGGACGTGCTTTCAGAGCTGCTGTTCGCCGAACGCGCGCCCCTGTACAAGCGGCTGGTCATCACCGACCAGAGCGTCGAGACGCTGGCGGGTTCGGCCGATGCGCACGTCGATCCCAACCTGTTCACGATCCTGGCCCGCATCAAAAAACCCCAGGACATCCCGCACGTCGAGAGCGCCATCGGCGACGAGATCGCCCGCATCGCGCGCGAGGGGGTCGACGACAAGACGCTGGCCCAGGTGCTGTCGCACGTGAAGTACAGCTTTGCCGGGCGACTGTCGACGGCCGATCGGACCGCCAACAGCGCGGCCGAGTTCATCGCCTTGACGGGATCGGTGTCATCGATCAACGACTACTTCGCGCTTTACGACACGGTCACCAGCGCCGACGTCAAACGGGTGGCGGCCACCTATTTCACGCCCAAGAACAAGACGGTCGTCACGCTGACGGCGGGCAAATGAAACCAGGCAGGAGCGTTCTGATGGTGTTTCCTCTGTTGTCAGCGGTCGCGATGGCGGCGGCGCCGGTTCGCGCGGCAGCGCCCGTTCGGACGCCGGGCGCCGCCCGCCGAGGCGGGGCCCGCGGACCAAAGACGGTCTTTCTGCGCTCGCCCGACAACCCGCTGGTGGCCATCCGTCTGGTCTTTCGGGTGGGCGCCGTCGACGATCCGAAAGGCAACCCAGGGCTGGCCGCGCTGACCGCCGAGATGATCGGGCACGGCGGCTCGCGGGCTCGCTCCTATGCCGAGGTTCTGGACGCGCTTTATCCCATGGCCGCCGGGATCCGCGTCTATGCCGACAAGGAATCGTCCGTCTTCGAGGGCACCGTCCACCGGGACAACCTGGACGCCTTCGCCGATCTGCTGGCGCAGCAGATCTTGACGCCGCGTTTCGCCGACGAGGATTTTTCGCGCAACAAGCAGGACGCCATCAACTATCTGGCCAAGACCTTGCGGGGCAACGCCGACGAGGAGCTGGGCAAGCAAGCCCTGGCTACCGTCTTGTTTGCCGGCCACCCCTATGGATATCCGTCGACCGGAACGGTGGCCGGTCTGCAGGCCATCACCCTGGACGACGTCCGGCAGTTCTTTGCCCGGCATTATGTTCAGGACCATCTGATCGTCGGGGTGGCCGGCGGCTATCCGGAAGAATTCGCGACGACGTTCGCGCGGCGTTTTCAGGCGCTGCCCGCCGCCGGCGCGCCGCTGCCCAAGCTGCCCGCGCCGGTCGCGTTGAAGGGGACGCAGGTTTTGGTCGTGGAGAAAGAGGCGCGCGCCGACGCCATCTCCGTCGGGCGGGTCATCGATATCGCCCGCGGCGATCCGGACTTCTATCCGCTGACCGTGGCCCGTTCTTATCTGGGCGAGCACCGGACCTTCAGCGGCCTTCTCATGAACGAGCTGCGCGGCAACCGCGGACTCAATTACGGCGACTACGCCTATGTTGAAAACTTTATTCAGGCGGGCGGGTCGACCTTTCCGTTACCCAACATCCCGCGCCGGCAGCAGCACTTTGAGATCTGGCTGCGCCCGGTGCCGCCGCAGAACAGCCTGTTTGCCCTGCGCGCAGCGCTGTTCGAGACCGACCGACTGATCCGTGAAGGGATCCCGCAGGCCGGCTTCGAGGCGACGAGGACGTTCCTGATGAATTATTCCAACCTGTGGACACAGGATGTGTCGCGCCGGCTGGGTTATGCCATCGACGCGGCCATCTACGGCAAGGACGTCATCGCCGAGCTGCAGGCGCGGCTGCCCAGGATGAAGAAGGCCGACGTCGATCGCGCCATCCGCAAACACCTGTCGCTGAACAACCTGGCCATCGCCATCGTCGCCCAGGACGGGGCGGCGCTGGCGGCCAAGCTCACGTCGGGAGAATCCACCCCCATCACCTATGACACCAAGGGGACGCCTGCCGCGGTGCTGGACAAAGATCAGCTGATCGAAAAGTTTCCTTTGCCGGTGAGCAAGGCGGCGGTGCGGGTGGTGCCCGCGGATCAGATGTTCGAGCGCTGATCGCTGCCGCGGTTGACGTCGTCGAGGACGATGGCGCCTGGCTCGGCGCGAAAGCCGCCAGCGCGCAACGCCGGCAGCAGCGGGCTGCGCAGAGCGGGCGTGCCGTCGACGGTTTCGATACGCAGCCCACGGGGGCGGCGCCGCTGGGCGACCTGGCGCAAGCCCGAGACGCCCGCGGCGATCGTCGCGGGATCGTCGGTGAAGACGCGCAGGCTGCGACCGCCGCGGTCGACGAAGAAGACCAGGCGGCCCGAAACCAGGACGATGCGCGTGCCGGCGGCCCGGCGTGGCGGCGTGGCTTCGGACGCAGTTTCGCCGTCGGAGATCACTGCGGTTGGCCAGGGCAACAGCAGGCCGTAGGGGTTCGCCGGATCGACGGCGGCCAGCGCCAGCACCGGCGCGTCTTCGTCCGATGCGTCGCGCGATGCGTCGCGGGCGTCGCGCAGGCGATCGACGGCGCCGGGGAGGGCGAACTGCGCGCCGGTCAGGCCCTCGACGAAATAGCCGCGGCGGATCTTGCCGGCGTCCTCCATGGCGCGCAGCACCTGGGCCAGCGGGGCGAAACCGCCGGGAAG
>JAXDMH010000386.1:0-7160 GCA_034666225.1 Myxococcales bacterium | reverse complement strand
GTGCAGGACCGGCCAGGCCGACTTCAGTGACGAGATCGGTAGCGGCAATACCCCGCGAAACGGAGCCGGATCGATGGCGACGGTGGCCGCAGCCAGCCCTCGGCCCGCCAGGATCTGCACGAGGAGGCCGCCGAATGAGTGTCCGACGATCGCCGGCTTCTTCTTGAGCCCGCGGATGACCTTCTCGTAGTGATCCGCGACCTGACCGACGGTCTTGTTCGCAAACACCGCGGGGTTCGCGTTCGCCTCTTCGACAGTCTCCGGATCGTCGGGCCAGCCGGGCGTCAATGCCGTATATCCAGCGCCCTCGAACACCTGGGCCCATCGGTCCCAGCTGCTCGGCAGCAGCCAGAGACCGTGCACAAACACCACGGGCTGCCTCCCCGTGGTGTTCGCTGCGTCCACTTGCCGCATCTCGTGCTCGGTGATTGTGCCTTCGCTGTGTGTGGTCACTGTGTGCCTCCCCCCCTACGCGTCGTTGCGGTTTCTCGAACGGCTATCGCTCACTGTGGCGCCCGGACCTGCCCATCGGCGTTGGCCCCGCGAGTTGTCGCGTGATGTTGCTCGTTCAGGAAGGCCAGGAGATCGGCGTTGATCGTGGCGGCCTCGGTCGTGGGCATGCCATGCGGGAAGCCCTTGTAGGTTTTCAGTGTGCTGTTTCTCAGCAACTTGGCCGACAGCGGCGCGGAATCGGGATACGGCACGATCTGGTCGTCGTCACCGTGCATGACAAGGACCGGCACGGTGATCTTCTTCAAGTCTTCGGTGAAGTCCGTCTGGGAGAAGGCGACGATGCCGTCGTGGTGCGCCTTGGCGCCTCCCATCATGCCTTGTCGCCACCAATTCCAGATCACGCCCTGAGAGGGCTTCGCGCCAGGCCGGTTAAAGCCATAGAACGGTCCGGCCGGTACGTCGTAATAGAACTGGCTGCGGTTCGCGGCGACCTGCGCCTGAAATCCGTCGAACACGTCCTTGGGCAGCCCGCCCGGATTCGCCGCCGTCTTCACCATCAACGGAGGCACCGCGCTGATGATCACCGCTTTGGCCACCCGGCTTTCGCCGTGGCGCGCCAGGTAATGCACCACTTCGCCGCCCCCGGTCGAGTGGCCGACATGCACCGCGTTCTTGAGGTCGAGGTGTGTCGTCAGCGCCGCCAGGTCATCGGCGTAGTGATCCATGTCGTGACCGCCAGCGGTCTGGGTGGAGCGTCCATGGCCGCGCCGGTCATGGGCGATCACGCGATAGCCATGCTTGAGAAAAAACATCATCTGCGCGTCCCAATCATCCGCCGACAGCGGCCAGCCGTGGCTGAACACGATGGGCTGTCCCTTGCCCCAGTCCTTGTAGAAGATTTCAACGCCGTCCTTGGTGGTTATTGAGCTCATGGTCGGATCTCCTTTTCTCTTGGTGGAACGGGTTGAAGTGTTGTCCTTCTCGAAAGCTGCACCCGCCGCCGCTTTCGGCAGGCAGGCGGCCGCCGCCAGCGTGGCGCCGCCGATGAGCAACCTGCGGCGAGTCGGGGACATGACAGAGAGCGCTGATGATGCAACGACTGGATCCTGTGGTGTGGTGAGCGGCGTAGTGGACATCGCTGTTCTCCTGGCAATCGACGATGGTGGCCAATCTGGACCTGCCGCGTCCGCAAGTCTTGTCGGTTAGGCTCGCGTTTTGGATGATCGGCGCCTTTTGACGACACAGCGGCCGTCCCAAAGGGGTCCAAAACTATGCGTTTTGAACCTGAGTCAATAGCGGGTGGAAGGGCTTTGGTGCAGAATTGCCGGGATGCGCTTGAGGAAAATCCGGTGCCTGGGCTACA
Organism: Myxococcales bacterium; assembly: GCA_034666225.1. Classification (GTDB taxonomy): domain Bacteria; phylum Myxococcota_A; class Polyangia; order Fen-1088; family Fen-1088; genus DATKEU01. Next base: position 5,344 of record JAXDMH010000386.1, on the reverse strand, counting down.
TGCTGGCGCTGGCCGCGCTGGTGGAAGGCTGCACCACCAGTGACGCTTCTCGTGATGCTGCCCGGGATGCCGCTCGCGACGCCGCCAGTGATGCACAGTCCACCGGCGATCGAGGCGCCGGCGGCGACGTGGCCACCAGCCCCGACGCGCGCGACCAGAGCGCCGGCGACGACGCGCGCGACATTGCCGCTGAAGCGCCGGCGAGCAGCGACGGTGCTGTCGAGGCGGCTACGGACGTCGTGACAACCAGCGACGGGCGCGACGCTGCCAAGGAGGTCGTGACGACCAGCGACGCGCACGACGCCGCGATGGATGTGGTGATGACCAGCGACGCCCACGACACCGCGACGGAAAGCGGCGGGAAAAGCGACGCCGGCGACGTCGTCAGCGCCAGCGACGCCAGCGACGCCAGCGATGTCAGCCACGCCGGTGACGCGGCCGTCGACCACGCCGCGAGCGGCGACGTCAACGATGGAAGCACGCCCGAAACCGCCGACAGTCCCGGTGAGGTCGCCAGCGACGCACAGCCGGACGCCCCACCGGACGCCCCACCGGACGCCCCACCGGACGTGGCGCCGGCGACGGTTTCGGTGGCCACGCACGATCTTGGCGTCGAAAACAAGGGGACGGTGTTCAACGTCGCCGATGATTACTTCAACGACGGCTTCATTCCCCCGACGCCGGTCGCCAACTTTGGCCTGCATTCGCAGATCATCACCGTGCCGAACGACGACGGATCGCTGGACGTGGCCTGGCTGGACTACGCGACCGGCAAGAGCGCTCCCTGGGCTCTGCCGGCGCCCGGACCGATCAACATCACGCACGTCGACGCCGCGCTGACCACCGCCACCACCACCGCGACCGGGATCAGCTCGTACAAGCTGCTGGGCTTCACCAAGGATCCCGGCGGCAATTTCTACGTCGGCTACAACAAAGATCACCCGTTCAAGACCAGCACGGCCGGCGATCAGAACAACATCAACGGCAACGAGCTGCACGTGGTCAAGCTGGCCGGCGCCGGCGCCACGCCGCCGGTCTGGGACCGCCTGATCTTCGGCGATCAGGACAACAACAACGAGGCGACGCTGGGCGATCCGGGCGGGGCCGCCACCGGCATCCTGGGCTATGACCCGACCAACACCCGGCTCGTTCTTTATCTCGGCCACTCGATGATGTGGTTCAGCGCGACCGAGCCGCCCACGCGGCATCAGGCCGGGTTTTTCCGGTTGCTGAACCCGGACTCCGGTGCGGTCGTCGCCCCGGCGGGCAATGACGTCATCCACTTTGGAGCGGGCTGGTGGTATTCGCACAGCTTCAATCAACGTCTCATCATCGACGGCGGAAACTATTACGTGCTGGCCCACGGCGACGCTTTTCCGCGCCAGCTTGGTTTCGCCAGGTGGTCGGTGACCGGATACACCACCAAGAACAGCACCGATTTTGACCAGCCGTACTGGTCGATAGCGGGCAACACCGGCGACAACAAGACCGACGCGCAGACCGGGCAGTTCGTCAGGATGGCCGATGGCCGATTCCTGATCGTGCACACGTCATCGCAGGGTCGCGGCGGGCGCGACGTGCGCCTGGTGTTCAGCGACGGCGCGACCGGCGTGGCCGCGGACAGCGCCGCGGTCTGGCTGACCAGCAATCAGGGAACCGTACAAGCGAGCATGCCGAAGGTGGAACGCCTGGGCAACGATGTGCTGGTGACGTACGCCCTCTGGGACAGCACCGGGCGTCACAAGCTGACCTGGTACGCAGTGGTCCTCGATCAATCGTTGAACGTGATCGTCCCGGCCCAAACCCTGACCAACGTCGAATTCGTGGATGCGGCGCCCCTTTTTCGATTCAAGGGCGGACCGAACGCCGGCGCGGTGGCCTGGGTTTCAGGCAATGCCTCGCACACGCTCAGCGTGCATGTGGCCAGCCTCGGTCGTTGAGCGGGGCGCCGCGCCGCTGGCATTGCGCTTGCTGTATCTGCCCGCCATGAGCCAGTTAGCCGGATTTTCAGCGCCGATTTCTGAACTGTGGCGGCACCGCTCTGATCGCCGTGTCGCAGTGTGGCTGTTGTGGCCACTCAAGCGTGTGGTGATCTGGTTGGCCTGGATCACGGTCCTGGCCTCCTTTTGACGGCGGCGCCAGGACGCGACGGCCGGCGCTCAGAACCCGAGCGCGTGCTGGACCTGTTTGTTGTCGACCGCGACGATCCCGCTTGGTGACAGAGACCATTTGTCCAGGTACTGGCTCGGCGTCACCATCTTGACACCCTGACCCTTGAGATAGCTGGTCAGGTCGTTGTCGGCGAACACCGGCGCGCCCGCCTGGAAGGCGCGGAACAGGCCGTCCCAGTGAACAGGCAGATAGGCCTTGGGTTTGATCACAGGCACCACCAGCTGGGCCACCGGGGCTCCGCCGGTGGCGATCCAGAGGTCGACGTGGGTCAGCGACGCGTCGGCCAGCGCCGCCGCCAGGTTCGACAGAGGCGCACCATAGTTGACGCTGTCGATAATGATCGGCTGCTTCAGATCGGCTGATCCGGTGGAGTCTTCAAAGAACACGCTGTACAGGCCGGCCGGGCTGTCGAACGTGAAGAGAAAAGCGCGGCCGCCGCCGCCGTTGGGAAAATCCTCCGAGACGCCGGCGCGCAGACGTCCCTGCGCGTCCGGCGTGGGCACGCCTTTCAGCTCGACGGGGTTGTGCTGCTCCGGGTTGTTCGTCGAATCACCGCTGTGATTCCAGCGGATGACCCGCACGGTGACGCCCGGTGCCAGCGACAACTTCTCGCCGCCGGCGACCGCGGTGCAGCCGGCGACCGGCGTTCCTTCGGCGCGCGCTTGCAAGCAGGTGGTGGTGGGGCCGTAGATGGGCGCGCCGGTGAGGCGGGCCCACGTCGCGGTGTCAAAGGAATGGTCCCAGTGGCTGTGTCCGGTGAACAGCCAGTTGATCCGCCCCGCGCCGCCCAGCGCGCCCAGCACACGCCGGATGGCGGCTTCGTCCGACGAGTAATTGGTGTGCGTGAAGGCCAGGCCACTGCCCCCGCCGAAAAAATCATTGCCGGGCAGGCGAGTGATATAGCCGTCGATCAATACCGAGGTGGCGCCGAGCTCGAGATAGACATTGGCGATGGAAGCCCAGGTGATCGCCACCGACGGCGGTCCCGGTGGCGGAGGCGGCGCCGCGTCCGCAGGGCCGTCCGCCTGACCGAGGTCGGACGCGGCTTCGCCGGTGTTGACGCTGTCGACGCTGTCCACGCTGTCGACGGCCAGCTCTGCCGGGGCGTCGGCGACGTCTGATTCCGTTCCCGCGTCGGCCGCGTCGGTTACTACGGGTTCGTCAGCAGCGTCGGTGGCGGTGGCGGGCGCATCGGCCGATGAAGCCGCCTCGACGGCGAGCGCATCGTCCGAGCCGGCCGCCTCGGGGAACACCTCCATGGAGGTATCAGATGTGTCGTCACTGGAATCCGCCACGTCTCCCACACCGCCGTCCCAACCGAGATCCCCACCGGTGCCGCCGCCACCGTCGGCGACGGCTGCGATGACCTCGACGCCTCCGTCGCTCGCCGGCGCGTCGAGGGCATCGCCGCCGCCGACGTACCCGACGCCGGCGCTGTCAGGGACGCCGCCCGCAGCGCGGTATCGTCGGCCGTTCGTCCCCTTGGTGAGGCTGCTGCCGCCCCCACCGTCGGAGCCGTCCGATCCGTCAGGCCGCGCGCCGCCACCGCCACCACCTCCGCAACCGACCAAGGTCATTCCCAGCAACACCCACCAGCCACCCCGACCAGCGAACATGCGGATCCTTCCTTCGAGCAATGCGTGAACGGAACAAGCACCGTCCAAACGCACCTGCGCCAGGAACTTCCATGACAAACGTCATTGGAGGCCCAGAATCTCGCCGGTCGTCTTGCGCGGTCGTCTGCTAGGCGGGAAACAGCTGCTCGCCGCCATCGACGCGCAGCACCTGTCCGGAGATGTACGACGACGCGTCCGAGGCCAGGAAGGCGACCACGCGCGCGATCTCCTCGGGCCAGCCGTAACGGATCAGCGTGCCGTCCTTGACCTTGCGGGTCTCGTCGACGGGACGGCTGGCCAGAAAGCGCGGCGTGACCACGCCGCCAGGAGCCACCGCGTTGACGTGGACGTTGTGCGGTCGCGCCTGAGCGGCCAGGCACCGGGTGTATTCGTGCACGGCGGCCTTGGCGGTGCTGTAGATGGCCTCGCCCTCGCGCCCTGACAGACCCGACACGCTGCCGATGTTGACGATCCAGCCGCGCTTGCGGGCCAGCATCTCGGGAGCGACGGCGCGACAGGGCAGGATGCAGGTCATGAGGTTGCGTTCCAGCACCGTGCGCAGATCGGTGACCGAGATATTCACGGCGTCGTTCTTTTGCGGCTTGCCGGCGTTGGCCCCGGTGACCCCTTGCGCGCCGATGTCGCCGCCCGCGCAGTTGACCAGGATGTCGATGCGACCGAACCGCGCGCGGATCTCCGCGGCGATCTCGTCGACGCGCGCTTCGTTGGTCAGATCGCCGGCCACCGGCAGCACGTCCACGCCGTGCGCGTCGGCGATGGCCCGGGCCACCGCCTCCAGCGAATCGGCCTCGTTGAAGGCGCGGCTGGAGGTGGGGCTGGTGCCGTGCACCGCCACCTGGGCGCCCAGCGACGCCAGGTGATCGGCGATGACCCGGCCGATCCCACGCGAGGATCCGGTGACCCAGGCGACCTTGCCCGCCAGCAGGCGATCTGATGACGTTGCCGACGACCCTGCCGATGACGTTGTTCCCGACATGCGAATGTCGATACCACTTTTGGCGGCGCCTGTCCTGCGACGTCCCGACTGGGGTCCGCCGGCTTGATCTGCCCCGAGGGTTGGCGTAACAACGGGGGCCCATGAGCCCAACTGGAGGGACCCCCATGCGCGCCAAAGCTCGCTTCGCCGCTACCCCCGTCGCTGCCGCCGTCGTTGTCGCTGCTTGCGCTTTCAGTCTGCCGCTGCTGCTGGCAACCGGCACCGCCGCCGCCGCAGAGACGGTGGTGAAGATCGGCGCCGCCTTCAGCATGACCGGTCCGGCCGCCGTGTACGGCGCCAGCCAGAAAGCGGGCCTGCAAGCCGCCATCGACGAGATCAACAAGAGCAAGCACCTGAAGGGCATCAAGCTGGAGGCCGTCTTCGAGGACGACGCCTCGACCAAGGAGCAGGGGATCGCCGTCTTCCAGCGCTTCATCAACAAAGACAAGGTCGCCGTGATCGTCGGCCCCACGCTGTCCAACACCGCCACCGCCGCCGACCCGCTGGCCCAGGCGGCCAAGGTCCCGGTGGTCGCCGTCTCCAACACGGCGCCCAAGGG
>JAXDMH010000385.1:0-4095 GCA_034666225.1 Myxococcales bacterium | reverse complement strand
CCTTAGAGGTGCGGCGATCCCGCCGCGGCGGCCGCCGGTTGTCCGTGCACACCTAGCCGGCCTACGCCGCCCGGAGCGCCACCACCTCCACCGGCACCGCCAGTCTCAAATTGAATCGTGACCCGCTGGGGTCGCCGAATCCTCAATGACGTTGCCGACGCGTTCGTGCCAGCGTGTCGCCGCCTCGAGCTCGCGGCCGGGGCGCGGCATTCGGATGGATGGTCTCTCCGCGCGCCAGCATCGCGACCAGGGCCGCGATCTTCTTGGCACGACCTTCAGGCGTCCTCATTGCGTTGGTGCGAAATACAACGGAGAACAGGTTTTGTTTGTTGAGCGTGCCGAAGGTCTTCCGCGCACGCGGGCTTGCATCAATGGCGGCGCGCAGGTCAGCGGGGATGGTCGACGCGTTCGTGGCGCGCTGAGGGGCGTAGGCCGCGTCCCAACGGCCGTCGGCCTTGGCGGCGTCGACCTGGCGCTGGCCGTGCGGGGTCATCCGGCCGGCCGCCAGTAGACGGGCGACGTGAACCCGGTTGATCTGGCTCCAGGTGCTTCTCGGCCCGCGGGGCGAGTACCGCTGCAGGAATGACCGCTCGTCGAATCCCTTCCGGATGCCATCGATCCAACCCCAGCACAGGGCGACGTCCAGTGCTTGCGCCGGCGTCACCGACGCGAGCCCCGACGATCTCTTGTGGACTTTGATCCAGACCTCACGCTCAGCGTCGTGGTGGGCGCTGAGCCACCTCTCGAACGCCGTATCGGTCGCGAAGACCTTGATACGACGCGGATCTGGGACGACGGGCGCGATGCCCCCAAAAGTAGCACGCCGTTCTGCGCGCGCCGGAGGGACCTCTGACTCCGCGCTGACGTTCGGCCACGCCGCGCGTCTACGCTGCTCGCAGCGCCACCACGTCCACCGGCACCGCCAGGCTCAAATTGGGTAGAAACCCGCTGGGGTCGCAGTTTTTCGAATGATTCTGCCGATGCAGTCGACCTGTTCGAGCTCAGGTCCGGCCGGGGGGGCGGCGGTTCGGCGCGGACCAGCCACCATCGCGGGGGACCGGCTCGCGACCTCGAGGTCGATTTCGAAGCGGCGATGCGGTCGCCACAGAGGTGGAGCGCATCCGACCAGCGTGCCCGCATCGATCCGTCCCGCGTGTCGTGCGCGTTAAGGCGATCGCGCCGCCGCATTCTTGCCTGCTCGGGTAACTAGACGCCGCCGGGTCCCCTTGGATCGAGCCGGTTCTTGAGCTCCGACGAGCTGATCAGTTCTTGGTTTGGCCGAACGACGTGGCTTGCCAGCGCCCGCACGAACTTGTCATTGGAAACGAAGACGTCGACGAACGGAAGCAGCCGGACGTAATCAAGGTCGGCGAGATCGTTTCGCTCCCTTCCCTTCGGCCACACGTTGTAACCAACGAGGTAGAGGAGCTGTACTCGGGCACAATGATACGCATATGGCGCGAACGTCATGAGCTTTGGTTTGTGGAGAGTTGACCATCTGCGTTTGACAGAATCGCGAAGTACTCTGCGCGGATTCCTTTTGTCATTCGCAATGTCCGCCGTCCAACGAACGAGGATCTCCTTCAGGCTGTCATCATTCAGAATCCGATCAACCTCGGCCACTACAGCAGTTTCATCGATAAGGCGAACCTTGGATGGCCCAATGCGGGCGGCTAGGATTCCCCATAGGGCCTTTACTCCGCTCTCAAGGGTTCGATTGTCGGCAGGGTAGCGAGTGTTCCACGTCTCCGTGGCGAGACGCTCGATCCAATGGGTTGTGGGTGAGACGATGGACCCGTCCTCCAATTTGACGTCGAGGTAAACACGAGCACCACCGGGGAGGATCGCCTCGACCTCATTCTGGATGATCGGTCCCTCGTCCAATCGAATGTTTTCGCCACTCAGTTCCCTGCGACAGATGTCCCTCCAATCGCGGTGCTCATTCACTGGGCCACCAAACTTTTTGGCCAGGGTCGCCGCATGCTGCTCTGGGGTTTTCGTTCGAAATGACCGATCTTGCCGCAGGTCCCCGGCTACTTCGTAAAGCAAAGTTCCAGCAGTGACGACGTTGTATTGGTTCCGAACGACGGCGTGCATCTCACCACCAATCGCCTGAAACGCGCTCTTGTCGAAGAGCAGGTGCGGCATTGGGGCGGGCGGAGCCACTCTGCAACTTCTACATCGCTGTCTGGCTTCCGGATAGCGACATGCTCGCGTTGAAGAGCATGAACGGCCGGTAACCGAAATATGGACCTCGAACATTGGAGGTCCCGAAAGAGCCGTGAAGACGGACCCTCTTGAGACCGTGGGAGGGAGCGCCGGTTGACGGGAATGGTGTTTTCGAACGCTCCTCCTGTTGCGCGCTTCGCGGCCGTCAACCTTTGCTTCCCTTGGCTACACCGCCCCCGTCGCCACCACCTTCACCGGCACCGCAGTCTCAAATTGCCTCGCGACCCGCTGGGGTCGCGGTTGTAACCCCCGTGCAAGCGCGGGCTGCGGGTTCGAACCCCGCTAAGGTCGCGTGAGTGAAATCGACAGCCCCCGTGTTCACGGGCACTCCCCGCCATATATTACGCGGCACGGAGGAGGCAGCGACCATGGATACAGCGATGCCAGAGACGATGAAGGCCGCGGCGATCGATCGATTCGGTGGACCGGAGGTGTTCCGCGTGCGATCGCTTTCGGTGCCGAAGCCGAAGCCGAATCAGGTCCTCATCCGGCTGGACACGGCGGGCATCGGTGTCTGGGATCCCGAGATCCGTGCAGGAGACTTCGTTCTCAGCAAGGTTTTCCCCCAGGTCATCGGCAACGACGGCGCGGGGACCGTGGTCGCCGTGGGGTCGCGCGTGCGGCGGTTCCGCTCCGGTGACCACGTGTACGCGTACATGATGAAGGGGGGCTTCTATGCCGAGTACGTCGCGGTCAATCAGGACGAGGCGGCGCACATCCCGCCCGGGGTCAAGCGTGACGAGGCCGGCGCGCTGGGCGCCGTCGGTATCACGGCGCTGGCGGGCCTGGACGGCAAGCTGCGCATCAAGCGCGGCGAACGGCTGATGATCATCGGCGCCAGCGGCGGCATCGGCCACATCGCGGTGCAGCTCGCCAAGCGGCTGGGGGCCAAGGTGTTCGCCATCGCGTCGGGGAAAGATGGTGTGCGGCTGGCCCGGCGGCTGGGCGCCGACGCTGTGGTCAACCGGCGCGAGGACGACGTGACGACGGCCGCCGCGCGCTTCGCGCCGCACGGCTTCGACGCCGCGCTGGTCGTGACGGGCGGCAAGGAGGTCAACGCGGCGCTGCGCGCGGTGAAGAAAGGCGGGCGCGTCGCGTATCCCAACGGCGTCGAGCCCGAGCCGCGCGCACCCAAGGGGGTCAGGCTGATCGCTTTCGACGGGATGCCGACGCGGAGGGCGTTCGATCGCCTCAACGCAGTGATCGGACGCAAGCCCCTCCACGTCGAGCTGGAACGAACCTACAGCCTCGGGCAGGCAGCGACCGCGCACCGCGATCTCGGCAAGCACCACGTCGGCAGAGCCGCCTTCAGGCTGCACTAGTGCGACCGCGATCGATGTCTTCCTCGCCACGGATGTCCGAATGTTCAGGAGCCATGACGTGACAGACCACGACGACCACCAGGGCGAACCGGGCGGCAAACCGAACGCCCCCACGATCATGCTGATTCGCCACGCAGAAAAGCCGCCGGAGAACCCGCCGCCCCACGGCATCGATACAGACGGTGACCACGACAACGACGCGTTGACGGTTCGCGGATGGCAGCGCGCCGGCGCGCTGGTGGTCCTGATGGCGCCCTCCGCCGGACCATTGCAGAACAACGCGCTCGCGACGCCTCGCTTCGTCTTCGCGTCGCGACGGGACAAGCACAAAGGCAGCGCCCGTCCCCAGCAGACGGTCGCGCCCCTTATCGATAAGCTCGGTAAAGCGGTCAGCGTCAATTTCGAGTTCGGTATCGGGGAGGAAAGCGATCTGGCCGCGCGGGCGATGGCCTGCGATGGGACGGTGCTGATCAGCTGGGCGCACGGCGAGATCCCCGCGATCGCGCAAGGCCTTTCACTGTCCAAGAAGACCGCGGCGACGGTT
>JAXDMH010000384.1:0-7942 GCA_034666225.1 Myxococcales bacterium | reverse complement strand
CCGCTCCCAGCGGGGCCGCCGCCGGGGCGCCCGAGGTGCCGGGCGCCGCCCAGACCTGCAGTTCGGCAACCGAGATGAACCGGGCCGAGCCGCCCGGCGCACCTTCGATGCGGATGGCGTCGCCGGTGATGGGGGCAAAGTCCAGCCGATAGCTGTCATAGCTGTGCCCGGCACCCGGCTGATACGGCGGGTCGACGACAAGGCTGCTGACGGCCGTCCACGTTCCGCTGTGGCGAACCTGGACGTTCAGCGCGGCGAACCAGCCCCCGTCGTCAAAGTTCATGCCCGCTTGAAAGGCGACCCGGGCGAAGGTGACGTCGCCCAGAAACTGATAGCCGACCCAGTCGTCGGTCTTCGCCTGGTCGGGGGTGGTGTTGTCGAAGGTGTCGTATTGGTTCTGGGGGTTGGCGGGGTCATCGGCGCTGGGCTTCTGGCCGTCCCGGATGACCTCCAGGTTTCTCGAGCCACCGCCGCCCATGGGGTGGGTGACCTTGGCGATGATGTCGCCCTGCTGGGTCAGCTCCGGGCCGATGCCTTCGGCGGTGACTGCGGCGTGGGTCACACCCAGCTGGGGCGTGTCGGGCTTGTCCCCGCATCCGCCGGCGCCGACGCCAAGCAAAGTCAGAAACAATTCGGCAACAAAAAGGAAGCGGACACTGACCGACTCATTTTTCATTTAGGGGCTCTCTCGACAGTCGTCATCGGCACACGCAACGCGTTGTTGCGTAAATCGGGGGCGCTAACCAGCTTTTCCGCTGTAGCACAGTTGGTTGATCGCAAAAAAGTTAATTCTTCGTAAATTGCGCGCGGCAATCGGATTGCGAATGCGGTCGCAAAATGCGACGACGTAAATTGTGTCGGTGGCCACAGCATCGACGAGGCGCCAAACGGCGGCGGCCGCGCGGCAGCGCCACGACCGTCCTGAACCGAAGCGCTGCTGCCGGGGTACTCCGTTAGACCTGACCCGGAGTAACCGACCATGAAGATCGCTGTTCGTGCCTTCAGCCTGCTGGCGTTTTCGGCTTGTGCGACGCTGGGTTGCAGCGGTGGAAACGCGATCCAGGGGCCCACCGGCGGCAGCGGGGGAACCTCGGCGGGAGCGAGCGGCGGCTCGGCGGGCGGTGCGGGCGGCACCGGCGGCGTGGGTCCCAGCGGCACCGGCGGCGACGGCAACAACGGCGGCACTGGGGGGCAGATCACGCCGCCCCCTGACGGCGGCGAGGGCGGTGGCGATGCCTCGACCGACAGCGCCGCCAACCCCGACGGCGCCCCCGACTGCGCGGGTCTTTTCTGCGAGGACTTTGAACAGGGTCAGATCGACCCGGCCAGGTGGAGCACGCCGTCCAGCGGGATGGCCACAATGATGGTCCAGCAGAAGATCGTCGCGCACGGAAAGTACGCTGTGCAATTCCACGGACCGGCGGCGCCGCCGGCCATCGATTACGTCTACATCATTAGTAAGGGCGCGCCGGCCGCTTTGCAGAAGCACAACTTTGGACGGGCGTACTTTTACATTGCGCCCAAGAAGAACGACACCGACATGGGGATGATCTGGGGTGGCACGTCCGGGTTTCCCAAACCGACATACATGTCCATCGCCAACCACAGCACCGGCTGGCAGTTCGGCTTCATCAAATTGAGCGGCTCACCCGGCGGCGAGCGGCAGGCCTACCCGCCCGGCGACATTCCGGTGGCCACCTGGACCTGCCTGGAATGGGAGTTCAACGACGATCCCGACGAGATCAACGTCTGGGGCGACGGCAAGATGATCGGCTCGCTGAACAACCGCAACGTCGCCTACCCGCCGGGGCAGGCGCCCGGCACGCCGCTGTTCAACAACATGAACAGCGGGCTCATTGGCGCGTTCACCGACTTTGGCTTCGGTTTTTACGACTGGCATCCGCAGGGGCGGCCGGCGTTCGACCTTTATTACGACGACATCGTCCTCGATACCAAGCGCGTCGGCTGCCTGCCGCCATAGGGCCCTGGCGCAGCCATCGCGACTGCCCGACTTTGTTGAGGTCGGGCGCTGGCCGGGTAAGCTGCGCCGATGAAAGCGTCCGCGTCGTCCGCACCTCCCCACCGCCACCGGGCGTGCCTGCTGGCGGGCCTGGTCTTTCTGGCCCCGGCGCTGGTGCAGGCGAACGACGGGGCGGAACGGGCGGACGTGCTGATCTCCGCGGCGACGACGAACATGATGCTGGCCAGACTTTTGCCCCAGCCGCTCGAGATCGCCGGCGACCGCGCTGCGGATGCCGGCCCGCCGCCACCACCGCTCACCGCCTGGTTGATGGAGGCCCGTTACTGCAGCGCGGGCGACGGCGGGCGCGGGCGCGTCCTTGGCGTGGTTCGCTCTCGCCGCGACACCTTGCCGGCCGCGCCCCCGCTCCTCGACGCCGCCGGTGACTGTCGGGCCTCGCTGGAAAAAATGGCGAGGCGGGCGGCTTTTGCCTCCCTTCCGGACGCGGCGCTGGTGGAATTCGGCGCCACCTTCGCGCCGTGGGAGGTACGCGTCTCCATCGCGTCATTCGTGACCTCGCCGATGGGCAGCGCCGGGCTGGCGGCGGCCCTGACCCGGGCCCAGGCGGCGCCCACGGTGCGGACCATCCGCACGGGGGCGCAATCACTGTCGCTGCCGGATTTCCCTGCACAGACGTTCGACGTGGCCGTGCGTTTCGGCAAGGCAGATGGCGTGACGCTGGCGCTGACCCCGCCGGTGACGGCCGCCGGCGCCGTTGCCGGTGCCCCGACCGCGCCAGGCGAACCGCTCACTCTGCCCGAAGGAGCCGACGCCACTCTTCGCATCAGCGACGCCCTGGCCAATCGCCTGCTCAGCCAGGCGACCCAGAGCGGACCGCTGGTGGTGCCCATCGATCGTCAGGCCATCGAGCTGCGCAGCCTGCGCGTCACCAGCGGGGACGACCGGGCCACCATGCGCGCCCGGGCCACGCCGCGCGGCTTCCCCGAATCGGTCGGCCTGGCGGTCGATGCGGCGGGCGCCGATCTCAAGCTGGTCGAGGTGCGCGCCCAGCCCGAGCTGGAGGACTGCGCCGGCCTGTCGATGATGTCGGCGCTGGGCTGTCGGGCCCGCAACGCCGCCCGGTCGACGGCCGCCGCCACGCTGGCGGGCGAGCTGAGCGCCCGCACGCGCGGGCAGACGGTGCGCACGCTGGGGTCGGTCCCGGCCGCCTCGATCACGATTGGCGCGCAGCGGCTGCGGGTGCGCGTGACGCCCACCAGGCTTCGCTCGACGGCCGCCGGTCTGACGGCGACAGGGACGGTCGAAGTCACCAGCGACGACTGACGTCGCCCTGCCCTGGTTCAGCCGACCAGCGCAGACGAGCGCGGTCGATGCGATCTACAATCAGGGCATCGCATGTCAAAACTCACCGCGGCGAGCCTGGCATTCCTGGCGGCCGGTGTCTCTTGCCTGGGCGGCTGTGGCGACTCCGGCGAGGCCGGACCAGCCAGCGACGGCGGTGGCAGCGGCGGCGCGGAAACAGACGGCGGGAGCAGCGACGGCGGTGGCACCACGGGCAGCGGCAGCGGCGGCAGCACGAACATCCCCGACGCCTCCACCGACGCAGGGACCGACATGATCGTCTCTGACGGAGGCCCCACCGGCGCGCCGGCTGTCCGTTTCGTCGGACGATTCGACCGCAGCGATCCTAACAACCCGCGCTTTGCCTGGTCTGGATCGGGGATGATCGCTCGCTTTGCCGGCACGTCGGTGGGGGTCAAGCTGGGAGGCGGCCAGCAGTTCACCGTGCTTGTCGACGGCGCGCTGCGACCCAAGCTGATCCCGCTCGCCGGCGGCGCCCTGTCGCCCATCGCCAGCGGCCTGCCCGCCGGCGAACACCTGGTCGAGATCTATCGTCGCACCGAGGGCAACCAGGGCGAATCGCAGTTCCTGGGTTTTGATTTCGGCGGCGGCGCGCTGCTGGCCCCGCCGCCCACGCCCGCCCGGCGCATCGAGATCATCGGCGATTCGATCACCTGCGGGTACGGCGTGGAAGGGGCGGACATGAACTGTCACTACACGCCCGACACGCAGAACCATTACCTGACGTACGGGGCGATCACGGCGCGCAATTTGAACGCCGACCTCGTCACGCTGGCCTGGTCGGGCAAAGGGATCGTCTGCAACTACGGCGACGACCCCACGTCGTGCGTCGACCCGTTTCCGATCTATTACGACCGCACGCTGCCCGATCGCGCCGCCAGCCAGTGGGATTTTGCGTCGTGGCAGCCACAGGTGGTGGTGATCAACCTGGGCACCAACGACGTCAGCACCCCGGTTGACCCGACGGAGGCGCAGTTCACCGGCGCCTACCGCACGTTCCTGCAGCACGTGCGCAGCAAGTATCCGGCGGCGCTGATCCTGTGCACGGTGGCGCCCCTGCTGGGCGGCGCCGATCTGACCGAGGCGCGCGCGTACATCGACGCGGCCGTGGCGGCCACCGGCGACGCCAAGATCAAATCGTTCCCCATGGCCCAGACCGATCCCGCCGACGGCTGGGGCTGCGATTTTCACCCCAGCGTCAAGACGCACCAGAAGATGGCGGCGACGCTGACGGCACAGTTAAAGACCGAGCTCGGCTGGTAATCAGAGATATAAACGGCCATTGGGATAGTCGAACGTCGCCCAGCCGCTCGGCTCCAGCAGGTTGAGGGCGATGAACCCGACGGCGTCGGGGTTGCCGAAGTAACCGATCGGAGGCTGGATGATCACGCTGGGGTGATCGAAGTGTAGAAGGCCGACGTCCAGGCTCTGGATGTGGCCGATCTGCAGGGTCACCTCGCCGCCGATGCCGGTGGCCTTCAGGCTGTCGGTGACCCGGTATTCCGGGCGGCGATCGCACAAGGCGCGCCACATGGCCGTGGTGACGTTCAGGTACGGCGAGGGCACGGTCATGGTGTTGCTGCCGGTGTCAAAGCGCAGGTCGACGGTCATCCAGCCGTCCAGCACGCCCTGCAAGCGGACGATGTTGTTGTCGTCCAGAACGAAAGGGACGAATCGATCGACGTCGACGCCGGCGGGCACGAACCCGGTCGGGCGCGAGATGTCCAGCAGCGGCGGGTTGAACTGCATCTGCACCACGAAGCCCTGCAGGTAATCGTTGCCCAGCAGGCCGGCCTCGCGCGTGTTGGGGACGGGCACGTGAAATTTGCTGAGATCGTTGGTGGTCGGCATCAGGCCATAAAGGGCCAGTTCGTCGACGCGGCGGCCGCGGCGCAGCGGCGCCACGCGGGCGATGCGCACCTGGTTCACCATCAGGACGCCCCCGGTCCCGGCCAGTTCGGTGTGGGCGATGATGGGCAGGTTCAGCTCGGCGGCCAGGCTGGCGTCGACGGCGCTGACGCCGGCGCCGGTGTCGAAGATGAAATAGTGGGGCGACGATCCGTTCAGGCTCAGCGGAACGAAAAACTGACCTCGGTCATAGACTGTATCGATGATCGGCATGTCGCTCGAAAGGTGAGGTGATCTCGCCGGGAACACAAGTGGAGAATCGCACGCCGAACGGCGGCGACAACGGCCACGGCGACGGCCACGACGACAACGACGCGTGCGTCATTGCAGCGCCACCAGCAGCTGGCCGGGCACGACCTGATTGCCGGCGGCACAGTGAACGGAGACCACCACGCCGGCGGCGGGCGCGGCCACGATGGTCTCCATCTTCATCGTCTCCAGCACCACCAGCGGATCGCCGGCCCGCACCCGATCGCCGGGTTTGACCGGCAGTTGCCACACGCTGCCGGGGACGTCGGCGCGCACGGGGGTGGCGCCCGGCGGCAACGCGGCGGCGCCGTCGCCGTCGGCGGTGTTGTTGTCGTTGTCGTTGTCGGGGGTTTCGGCTTCGCTTGGCGGTGGCGGCAAGCTGGCCCAGCGCTCGCGCTCTTCTTCAAAGGCGGCCTGCTGGCGTTTCTTGAAGACGTCGATCGACGGGCGGTTGGCGTTCAAGAACGCCCGGTAGTCGGCCATGCGAAAGGTCGTCTCTTCCATGCGCAGCCGCGCCTTGCCGCGCGGAAAGGCGTCGCGGATGTCCAGCAGCTCTTGTTCGCTGACCGGATAGAAACGGATCTGATCAAAGAAGCGCAGCAGCCAGCGCCGGTCGGCGGGAAACTCCGCGGTCTGGTGGTAACGGTTCCACATCTGGCAGGTGCGCCCCACGAACTGGTAACCGCCCGGCCCCTCCATGCCGTACACGCACAGGTACGCGCCGCCGATGCCCACGGCGTTCTCCGGCGTCCAGGTGCGCGCGGGATTGTACTTGGTGGTGACCAGACGGTGGCGCGGGTCGACGGGCGTGGCCACGGGCGCGCCCAGATAGACGTCGCCCAGCCCCAGCACCAGATAGCTGGCGGCAAAAACGATCTCGCGCACGTCGTCGATGCTGCGCAGGCCGTTGATGCGGCGGATGAACTCGATGTTGCTGGGACACCAGGGCGCGTCGGGGCGAACCGACTGCATGTATTTCTGGATGGCCAGGCGCGTGGACGGATCGTCCCACGACAGCGGCAGGTGAACGATTCGCGACGGCACGACGATGTCGTCGGTGGCGGGCAGCGCCGCCTCGGCCTCATAGATGGCGGTCAGCAGGCGTTCGCGCGGGAGTCGCGCGTCGTCATAGTGCACCTGCAGCGAGCGGATGCCGGGCGTCAGATCGACGACACCGGGCAGACGCTGGGCGGCCAGTTCTTGCATCAGGGCGTGCACGCGAAAGCGCAGGGCCAGGTCCAGCACCATGGGCCCGTATTCGACCAGCAGCGCGCGATCGCCGTCCTGACGGATGACCACGGACGGGCGATCACCGACGGGATCGGCGTGGAACAAGACGGGCGACGACGGAAGAAGCGGCGGTGGCGGCGGCGGCGGTGGCGGCGACGATGCGGTGAGCGCGGACGCCGGCGCGGGCGCCCGCAAGGTTTCGATCAGGCGCTCCTGCGCGGCAGTCATCTGTCGCGCCTGGGCCAACGAGACGGCGTGAAACCTCACCAGGTCGCCCGCCTTCAACTGCCCCAGCTTCCACAGATCGGCGGCCACCGTGGTGGCGGGACAGACGAATCCGCCCAGGCTGGGACCGTCGGGCCCCAGGATGACCGGCATGTCGCCCGTGTAATCGACGGTGCCGACGGCGTACGCGGTGTCGTGAATGTTCGACGGGTGCAACCCGGCCTCGCCGCCGTCGCGCCGGGCCCAGCCTGGGCGCGGACCGATCAGGCGCACGCCCGTCCGGCTGCTGTTGTAATGAACGCGCCAGTCGGTGGCGAAGAAGGTGGCGATATCATCGGACGTGAAAAAATCCGGCGCGGCGTGCGGACCCAGCAGCACGGCGATCTCCCAGCGATTCTGCAAGGCAGGGATCAACGTGGGCGGCAGCGAGACCGGCGCGGGTGCGGACCCGGGCCCGGGCCGTCGAGCTTTTCCGCTGTCAGCCGCCGGCGTCTCCCCGACGTGCAGCACGTCGCCCGGACGCAACGCCCGCCCGCCATGGCCGCCGAACAACCCCAGCGTGAACGTCGACCGGCTGCCCAGATAGAGCGGCACGTCCAGCCCGTGGCGCACGCACAGATACGCCCGGCTACCGAGGCCCCGCACCGCCTGCAGCTTCAGCGCGGCACCGGCCGGCACCGACACCGCTTGCCAGCGTGGCAGCACCAGACCATCCAGCGTGGCGCCCATGTCCGCGCCCGTCAGGGCGACGACGGCGGCGGCGTGAAAACGCAGCGTGGGCCCGACCAGCGTGCACTCCAGCGCCGCCGCGCCGGGCGGGTTGCCCACCAGTCGATTGCCCAGGCGAAACGACAGATCGTCCATCGGCCCCGACGGCGGCACACCCACGTCCCAGTGTCCCAGGCGCCCGGGAAAATCCTGCACGGTGGTCTGCGTTCCGGGCTCCAGCACCTCGATGGTCGACGGGTGATAGGCAAACCCGTCGAG
>JAXDMH010000383.1:0-3178 GCA_034666225.1 Myxococcales bacterium | reverse complement strand
TCCTAAATATTGGGCCAGCCACACCCGTTCGATGATGGGATAGGCCGCCACCAGCGGCAGCACCAGCACGGCGCCGATCAATCCCTGCAGTGTTGTCCCGGCCAGCAACGCCAGCAGCACGGCCAGGGTCGACAGGCGAAGCTGCCGACCATAGACCCTGGGCACGATCAGATAGCTTTCGACGATGTGATAGAAAATGTAGAGCGCGAAGACGATCGCCGCCGAGGTGGGTGACACCGTCAGGGCCAACAACACAGCGGGCACGGTCGCGATGATGATTCCGACGACCGGGATGACGTCGCACAGCCCGGCCAGCAGCGCCAATGGCATGGCCGCGGGCACGTGGAACAGATACAAGACCATGCCGCTGAATCCCGCAAAAAGTATCGATGTCAGGACCTGACCACGGACATACGCGTAGACGACCTGTGACACCTCCTGGGCGGTGATCGCCATTCGGTCACGATGGGCGCGCGGCACATAGGCGATCAGCCACGCATAAAGACGCTTGCCGTCGAGCAGCAGGTAGATGGTCACGATGATGGTGAAGAACATCGACAGCACGCCGGACAGCGCCACGGTTCCCAGCGCCAGCGGCCGCTTCAGCTGCGCGGCCACCTCCGGCGACGAGGGGAGGGCGAAGATCTCGCTGACGACCCGCTTCAAGATCGGATATCTCACCGGCAGGCGTTGTTCCACGCGGTGGCGCAGATCGGGAAAATCCTGGGCCAGCTTTGACAGCTGCTCGGCCATCGAGGTGAAGACCACCATCACCAGCAAGGCCATCGCTGCCACCAGCAACAGCGTCATCAGCGCCACGACCGTGCCTCGGCTGAGGCCACGTTTTTCCAGGGCCGCCACGACCGGGTGCAGCGCCACCGCCAGCAGCAGCGAGATCAGCAGGAAAATAAACTCGGGCCACAGACGCAGGCCGGCCTTCACCAGAAGGAAGGTCAGCAGGATCTTGAGGATGGTCTTGGTGGGAAGATGAAGCTCAAAATCGAACCGCTGGGGCTGTGGCTTGGCAGGGTTCATTGGGCGGGGAGACATCCCATTTCCAACAGGTAAGACGCGCGGCTCTTTGCGCAAGACCGTCGGCTCGCAATAGGTCGCACCGCGGCCACGTCATCGCGGGCGCTGGAACAACCGCCGGTGCTAGACGACGCCGCGGGCCAACTCAGTCAGCAGCGCTGCCAGCGGGCTGGCGTCGTCTGACGACAGGAGGTGCAGGGCCACCAGCACCTTCAGCTGGACCTGGACGCTACCCAGAGTGAGCACCGCGATGAAGGCATTGTTCCGATCGAGGGCGGCCTTCGCCAGTGCTAACTGGGCTTTGAGCAGTCCCCCCACACCACGACTCACCTTGTGGGCGTTTATCAGTTGATCGACCAGCGCGGTGGCGTCGCTGATGCTTTTGGTGGCCGGTGTGACGGTGACTGTGGTGGTGCCGATGGACCGGGCGGCACCGTCCGAGATGCCGACGGTGACAGTGAAGGTCCCCGGCGTCGCGTAGAGGTGAGACAGCGAAAATCCCATCCCGTTCAGCGCCAGGGGCGTCTCGCCGCTGCCGTCCCCGTAGTCGACCGTTGCCGTCCAGGTGTCGGCGCCCGGATCGACAAACGAGCCGTCGGCCGTGTACGTCTGACCGGCCACCAACGTGGCGGGCGGCAGCGCGGTGATGTCCGGCGCGAGGTTGGAGACGCTGGCGGTGGTGACGATTGTGTCGGTGAGACCATCGTTGTCGGTGACGACCAGGCGCACGTCGTACGTGCCGTAACGGGCGAAGGTGTGGCTGACCGAACTGAGCGAAGGCCCGCCGGCCGTCGCGCCGTCGCCAAACGTCCAGGCATAGCTGACGATGCTGCCGTTGGGATCGACGGAGCCGGCGGCGCTCATGGGGAGCGTGCCGCCTTCGGCGCCGGCGTAGGGACCGTCGACGGCGGCGATGGGGGGCTGGATCCCCTGCGCCACGATGGTCTCGATCTTGTCGGGCAGCAGGGCCAGCAGGTCATAGCCGCTCAGCGCCTCGATGGCCGCCACCGTGGTTTGATACGTCTGCCAGGGGACGTTGCGAACGCCGGGCTCGTTCGGCATGTCCACCGCGATCACCGACAGGTCTCGGTAGTCGACGATGTCGTGCAGACCGTGATCGCGCGGCAGGATGACCGCCACCTTCCAGGTGCGCGCCGGAATCACGATCTTGCCCTGATTCTTCAGCGTGCCCTTGCTGCCGGCGACGCCGGCGATGATGTAGACCTCCTTGTTGCTGAAACGGGCCAGATCGCCCAGATCATTTTCCAGCGCGGCCCAAGGGCCCTGGTTCAGGTCCGATGCCTGGGGCACCACGTTGCTGAAATAAAAGGTGGAGGCGTTGTCCAGGCTGGCCGACGTGCGATCGAATGACCGCGTCAGGTGGCCGCGATCGATGCCGTAGCCGTGAAAGGCGCCGGCGCCGGTGTAGTCCGCCGTGGTGTACCGGGCGAAGGTGGCGGGCAGGGCGGGGTCAAAGGTGAAGCAGTCGCAGCGGTCCTCGGCGCCGAAGGCGGAAGCGTCCAGGTCATAGCTGACCCAGTTGGGCGAGCCGCGCGTCGGGTTGAACGACGCCGTGTATTCCGGGTGGCGAACGATGAAATCGTCGCCGGGATCGGCGTCGGTGGGCTCGCCGAACTCGGCGTTGCCCGCGTATTGCGCGGTGGTGCTGGCGACGGCGATGCGCGTGGGCAACGACAGCTCCGCGGTGGTGACGCCGTCGTCGGCGGTGGCGCGCAGGGTGGCGGTCCCCTCGGCCAGGGCGGTCATCACGCCGTCGGCGTCGATGCTGGCGATCGCCGGCGTGTCGGACGACCAGGTGACCGCGGCGGTAACGACGACGTTGTTACCGTCGCGCACGGTGACGAACAGCTGATCCTGAAAGCCGACCGGCAGCGGTGGATCGCCCGGCAAGCGACCGGAGAAGCTGATGTGATTGGCGGGGGGAGGCGGCGGACCGCCGCTGTCGTTGCAGGTACCAAAGGTGGCGGTGGCCACGTGCCACAGGCCGGCGGCGTCGCGCGACAAGGACTGTCCCAGCGGCGCCGACGACGATTCGGCGGCGCCCATGTCGACGGAAAGCATCCCGGCCGCCGGGCCATTGGTCGCCGTGAACGTGCCCTCGTAGGAGAGAAATTCGACCACCGCG
>JAXDMH010000382.1:0-3598 GCA_034666225.1 Myxococcales bacterium | reverse complement strand
GGTGGCGAAAAACACTTGTTGCCCTTAGAGCCCCAGCCAGTCCCTGCGGCGGGCGGGTGTCACGTCCCGCCGACACGCGCTTTGCGGCTCCGTTTGTTACCCGTTTGCTACCCACCCCGAGAAGGCGAATTCATTCCGGATCCCCGCCGTGCAACCGTTGGAAAGGATCTACGCGGACTTAGGAACTCAAACTCTGTCGGGGCGAGAGGATTCGAACCTCCGGCATCCTGCTCCCAAAGCAGGCGCGCTACCAGGCTGCGCTACGCCCCGTTGAAACGGCGGTCATCTTACACGACAGCGAGGGGACTACGCACGCGCCGTCGTCGGGGTGGCGCCGGGGAGATCCAGTTGTTCGTGCTCGGTGGCCTCGCGCTTGGTTCGAGGCTCCAGCGTGGCGATGCGATAGTTGCCCATCAGGCCGGTGACGATGTTGCGGGCGCGTTCGGTGATCTGTTCGTCGGACAGCTCGACGCCGTCGCGCGACTGCAGGACGCGGATGCCGGCCGAGATGTCGTCCATCAGGGCGCGCAGGGTGGGAAGGTCAACCACGGTTCGGGGAGCGCGCCGCACGATGGCGTGAATGATAGAAAAATTTTTCTGATAGGGGAAGCACCGATCGCATCAGATCAGCGATCGCGTCTTCATCGTGGCGGCCAATGCACGGAACGCGGCGGCGCGATGCGAGACCTGGTTTTTTTTATCCACAGGCAGTTCGGCCATGGTTTGTTTCAGGCCGGTCAAAATGAACAGCGGGTCGTACCCAAAACCGCCGGTGCCACGCGGCACCTCCAGAATATTTCCTGCGCATTCGCCGCTCTCCACGATCTCGATCCCGCGCGCGAGATCGACGAACGCGGCGGCGCAACGAAACCGCGCCTGGCGTCGCTGGTCCGGCACCCCGCGCAGCGCCTCCAGCAGTTTTGCGTTGTTGCGTGCGTCGTCGCTCGGCTCCCCGGCATAGCGCGCCGACCAGACACCCGGCGCGCCGTTCAAGGCGTCCACCTCCAGCCCGGAATCGTCGGCGATCGCCGGCAACCCGGTCGCCACCGCCGCTTGCCGCGCCTTGGCCAGAGCGTTGCCTTGAAACGTCTCTTCGTCTTCGCGCAGCTCTGCGCCGGGCGCGAGCTCGTCGATGGTCACCAGCTCGAAGGGCAGTGAACCGTCACCCAGCAGCCGCTCGATCTCGACCAGCTTCCCCCGGTTGCGGGTGGCGACCACGATCTTCACGTTCTCTCCCGGCTCCCGGCTCGGCTCCGACCGTCAGGGCCGGGCCCGCGTCAGCGCGTCGCGCTGGGCGGCGAACAACGTCTTCATGCCCAGCGACGCCAGCGCCACCAGCTGCGCATAGTCCTCGGCGCTGAACGAATCCTTCTCCGCTGTTCCCTGGATCTCCACAAAGCGATCGTTGTCGGTCATGACGAAATTGCAGTCGACCTGCGCCGCCGAGTCCTCGACGTATGGCAGATCCAACCGCGCCTCGCCGTCAACGATGCCGGCCGAGATGGCCGCCACCGCCAACCGCATCGGGTCCTTGGTGATCTTGCCGCCGGTCCGCAGCCGCCGCACCGCCAGCGCCAGCGCCACCCAGCCGCCGGTGATGGCCGCCGTGCGCGTCCCGCCGTCAGCCTGAATGACGTCGCAGTCGACGGTGATCTGCCGCGGCCCCAGGGCGCGGGTGTCGACGGCGGCGCGCAACGCCCTGCCGATCAGGCGTTGAATCTCCTGACCCCGGCCACCGGGGTTGCGTCCCGAGCGGGTGTGCGTGGATCGCGGCAACATGGCGTACTCGGCGGTGACCCAGCCCTTGCCTTGTCCCTCCAGGAAATTCGGCACCTTCTCCTCGACGCTGGCGGTGCAGATGACCCGCGTCTCGCCAAAGGAGATCAGCACCGAACCTTCGGCATAGCGGTTGAAGTCCGGCGTGATGGTGACGGGGCGCAGTTGATCGGGGGCTCGGCCGTCGGCTCGCATGGGGCGCAGACTCTACAGTGTGCGACCGCACCTACGGAAGCCCACAGATCGCCCAAAAGAAAGGCCGGGAGCCCGTGTGAGCTGTAGTAAAGTCAAAATTGTCAGGTGGGGTCACAAAATCCCTGTCCTCCGCCTCTCGCCATGCAAGCTGGTCGACCCGCACCCGTAGATGCCCGTGCCGGAACCACCATCGGGAAGTACAAGCTTCACGAGTTGGTGGGTCGCGGCGGAATGGGTGTGGTCTACCGCGGCGAGCACGTCTACATCGGTAGAGAGGTCGCGGTTAAGATCCTGCACGAGGGTTACGGCGGCCGTGAAGAATCCATCAAAAGATTCCTGCGCGAGGCGCGCGCCGCCAGCCTGATCGCCCACCCCAACATTGTCGACGTCACCGACTTCGGGAAATCCACCGACGGCACCGTCTTCTTCGTCATGGAGTTCCTGCATGGCGAGGCGCTGGACGCCCTGCTCCACCGCGAGCGCCACCTGGATCTGCTGCGCGCCATCACCATCATGAACCAGCTGACCGGCGCGGTCGGCGCGGCGCACGCCAAGGGGATCGTTCATCGCGACCTGAAACCCGAAAACGTGATGCTGCTGGCCCGGGAAGGACGCCGCGAGCTGGTCCGGCAATTCATCGACGACAGCGGCCCGCACACCGTCACCGAGCGCGAGAAGACCTTCGACTTCGTGAAGATTCTCGACTTCGGCGTGGCCAAGGTTCACGACCCCGACGTGGCCGACGGGCGCGTCACCCAGCGCGGCGTGGTCTTCGGCACGCCGGAGTACATGGCCCCCGAAACCGCGCGCGTCGGCATCAGCGATCCGCGGTCCGATATCTGGGCGCTGGGCGTGCTGTTCTACGAGATGCTGACCGGCAGCGTCCCCTTCACCGGCGAAACCCCCGTCGACGTGATGATGAAGGTCGTCTCCCAGCCGGTGGTGCCACCGCGCCAGCGCGGCGTGCCCAACGAGATCACCGAAGAGGCCGAACAGCTGATCATGCGGGCGCTGTCCAAGGATCCCAACCAGCGCCAGCAATCGATGGAAGAGCTGTACGACGAGCTTCAGCGCTGTTACGGATCCGTGCGCTATCGCCGGTCGCTGGAGACGCCGCCGCCCTGGGTGCGCAACAAGGTGCAGACGCCGATCCCCCTGCAGAAGGTCAAGCGCCAGGGCAACCGCGCCGCGACGTCGGGCGAGATCGGTGGAACGCCGGAGCCAGCCATTGACAGACGTCCGGCCGGCGAAGCGGGCGGCGGCACTCCGGGGCCGGAACCGATCCTGCTGACCCGCCGCAAGGACCGGAAACGCACCCTGCCGCTGGAGATCGAGATCAACAGCGCCTCGCCCGTGGTAACGCCGACGCCGACGCCGATCTCACCGCAGATCACCGGCGAAATCTGGTCCGACGACGACATGGACGACCACGCCCATCCCACGAATCCCGAGCCCCCCACCGTTGCATCCACCAGCAGCGACGGAGACACCGACCCAGGCGCCAAGGCCGAAGGCTCGACCGGCTAGGGTCTCTACCGCTGCGTGAACCCGTTACGCGCGGGGCGACGGTCATCAGCCCGATGGACGGCGTTTTTCGCGCGACCGCGGCGATTCAATCGAGTTGCAC
>JAXDMH010000381.1:0-3082 GCA_034666225.1 Myxococcales bacterium | reverse complement strand
CTGATGCAGCAAATGTCAGCGCTGGAGCTGGCCAACCGGCTGCCGGAGCTGTTGCTGATGCGGGTCGACAAGCTGTCGATGTCGCATTCGGTGGAGGCGCGGGCGCCGTTCCTGGATCACGAGCTGGTTTCGTACGGGTTGTCGTTGCCGCAGTCGCTGAAGATCCGCAACGGCAAGACCAAGTACGTGCTGAAGGAGGCGCTGAAGCCGCTGCTGCCGGAAGAGGTGCTGACGCGCAAGAAACAGGGTTTCCGCGTGCCGCTGCCGGCCTGGTTGAAAGGGCCCCTGGCCGACTGGGCGAAACACCAGATCTTCAGCAGCCCCATCGCCGAACGCGAGTTTTTCAACAAAGGCTACATCGACGGCATGTGGCGCCGTCATCTGGCCGGCGTGCACGATCACAGCTTTGACCTGTGGTGCCTGGTCAACCTGGGGGCGTGGTATTCGCGATGGATCGACAACCGGGCGGCGGCGGCGTGAGCCCGTCGCCGGACGTGCCGACTGTCCTTTATCTGGTCGACGGTCTGGGCCTGTCGGGCAAGACCAAGGCGATGGTCGATCTGGTGTGCGGTCTGGATCCGGCGCGCTATCGCCCGGTGGTGGCCTGTTTTGACAAGGAGCGCAGTCCGCTGCTGGAACCGCTGATTGGCAAGAACGTGCCGCTGCATGAGATCCCCTGCCCAGACCGCCTGAACCTGGGCGTGATGTTGCGCCTGGGACGACTGATGCGGCAGGTGCAGCCGACGGTGGTTCATTGTTACAACCCGCGCACGATGCTGTACGGCGGGATCGTGGCGCGCACGCTGGGCATCAAGGCCACGGTGGGATCGCTGAGCGCGTTCGCCTGCCTGACGCCTGACCAGACGTACGATTTTTTGCCACAAAAGTTGTTCACGTCGTCGCGCCGCAATCGCCTGCGCAACCAGCTGGTGGCCCGTCTGATGGGGACCTTGGTGACGGTGGCCCGATCGCTGGGCGAGCGGTTCTGCCGCTTCAACGGCATCGACACCGCCCGCCTGCGCGTGGTCTCGTACGGCGTGGACCTGGGACGTTTCGACCGGGTCACGCCATCGGAGATCGCCGCCTTTCGCCAGTCGATCGGCGTGCCGGATGGCGCTGTGCTGATCGGCAGCGTGGGGCGCCTGGTCGAACAGAAGGATTACCCGACGCAGCTGCGCGCCCTGGCCCACGCCCTGCGCGCGGCGCCCCAGCTGTGGATGGTGCTGGCCGGCGACGGCCCCCTGCGCGGCGAGCTGGAGGCGCTGGCGGCGTCCCTGGGCATCGGCGGGCGGGTGAAGTTCCTGGGGCACTGCACGACGGTGCCGGTGCTGTTGCGGTCGATGGACATCTTCGTGCTGGCGTCCAAGTTCGAACCCTACGGCGTGGCCGTGCTGGAGGCGAAGGCGGCGGCGACGGCCATCGCCGCCACCGACGTCAACGAGCTGCCCGAGCTGGTGCCCGACGGACAGATGGGCCTGCTGTCGCCGTCGGGAAAACCCGAGGCCATGGGCGACGCGTTCGCGCGGCTGGCCAATGACGCGAACCTGCGGCGGATGCTGGGGAAGAACGCCGCCGCCGATGCGTTCAAACGACACAGCCTGGCCGCCGCCATTGACGGCTATCAAGCGATCTATGATGACGTCCGTCGAGTCCGTTCACACCAGCAAGGGCGCGTCGGGCGCGCCGCAGCCTAATTGAAAGCGAGGAATCATGTCAGCGATTTGCGGGATCGTAGGAGCAGGCGCCGCCGAGGCCAAGGGAACGCGAGATCTCGCCATCATGCTGGAGATGCTGAAGACGCGCGGCCCCGACGGCGTGGCCCGCCACGTGACCCCCGCGGGCACGACCTCCGGACAGGCGCCGGTGGCGCTGGGGTTCCGATTGCTGCGCGTGGTCCCGACCGATCCGCCGCCGGCGGTGGCCCGCACCGAAGACGGGATCAGCTATGCCGTGGCCGACGGTCGCGTGTTCAACGCTGATCAGATCCGAGAGCACCTGAAGGGACGCGGGCGCAGCACGCGCACCGCCGACGCGGCCGAGCTGCTGCTGAACATTTACGACGTCGAGGGCGTGGACGGCTTCCGCCGCGTCGACGGACAGTTCGCGGTGGCCATCTGGGACGGGCGCAAGAAGACCCTGGTGCTGGCCCGCGACTTTCTGGGCGTGCGGCCGGTCTACTATCACGTCGGTCGCGGCGGGATCGTGTTCGCCTCCGAGATCAAGGCGCTGCTGGCGGTGCCCGAGGTGCCGGTGGCGGTGGACGAGGTGGCGGTGTCGCACTATCTGACGTTCTTGACGGTGCCGGGACCGCGCACGCTGTTCGGCGGCGTGCAGAAGGTGCCGGCCGGCGCGGCGGTGTTCTACGCGGCCGACGGCACCACCAGCACGAAGACGTTCTGGGACCTGTTGCAGGATCCCGTGCCAGAGGTCGACGACGAGCAGTTCTACGTCAAGCGCGTGCGCGAGCTGCACGAAGGGGCCGTGCGGCGTCGGTTTGTGCCGGGGCCCATCGCCGCCCTGGTCAGCGGCGGTAACGATTCAAGCGCCAACGCCGCGCTGCTGGCCAAGCAAGTGGCCCGCCCCGACGATCTGCACACCTTCACCGTGGGCCTGGCCGAGTACGAGGGCGACGAGAAGTACAGCGACATGAAGTACGCCCGCCAGGTGGCGGAGCTGATCAAGTCGCAGCACCACGAGAAGCTGATGAACGTCGACGAGTTCCTGGAGACCATCCCCATCGCCGCCGACGCGATGGACGATCTGGTGTCCGAGCCGTCCAGCGTCTTCCTGTATCAGGCCCTGAAGATGGCCAAGGATCAGGGCCTGAAGATGGTGATGACCGGCGAGGCCAACGACGAGCTGTCGTGCGGCCACGGCGAGATGATCAAGATCCGGGCCCGGTACTATGACCGCTGGCTGCCGTTCCTGAAGCTGCCCGGCGTGGTGCGCAAGCTGGCCGCGATGGCGGCGCCCATGATCGCGCCCAAGCGCACCGACCTTTTGCGGCGGGCGGCCTCCGGCGAGGAGTACTTCTGGAACTTCGAGATCGGCTGGCCCGAATCAGAGCGCGAATCCATCCTGT
>JAXDMH010000380.1:0-11485 GCA_034666225.1 Myxococcales bacterium | reverse complement strand
TCGCCCAAACCCGATCCCACGCACCGCCGGCCGCGCATGCTGCTTGCGGGCGACATCCCCAGCCCCGTCGCCCCACCGTCGGGCTGCGTCTTCCGCACCCGCTGCCCCTACGCCATCCCCGCCTGCGCCGAAAAAGTTCCCGAGCTGCGCGAGATGTCCCCCGGGCGTTTCAAGGCCTGCATCCGCGACGACCTGACGGACGCCCTCCGCACCGCCAGCGCGCCCTAGCGGCGCAACGACATCGGGTGACTGACGCCACTGTTCGCCCACGTTCCTTCTTGACCTGAGCATTCTGCTCATGACTAAGTCGACCGGTATCGAGACCTGGAGACATGGAAACGACCTCATGAACCTGACCTTGTTTAAGGATCGGCCGGATCTCCGGACGGCCGCCATTGTCGCGGGCCTGACCTTGTGTCTGGCAGCTTGCGGCTCCTCGTCGCCGATGAAGGCGTCACCTGACGCTCAGCCGGTCGATACTCAGCCGAGCGACGCTCAGCCGATGCCGAGTGGCGGCCGCGTCACGCAAGAGTTTGACAATGGGGTCCCTCGGAACGTCGACGTCCTCTTCATGGTGGACGACTCGCCGTCCATGCGCCCGCTGCAGACAAAGCTGGCGGCGACCTTTCCGGTGTTCGTGAATGTGCTCGCCGGCCTACCGGGCGGGCTGCCAAATCTGCACGTCGCTGTGGTCTCGTCTAGCCTGGGCGCAGGCCCGCAGTCGCCGTTTCCCCGGTGCCGCGTGGGCGGAGACGCCGGCCAGTTCCAGACCGCACCGCGCGTCGCGGGTTGCACAACCGGGCTGCCGGCATCGGAACACTTCCTGTCATCAGTTGATGGCGTGATGAATTTCACCGGCGACATGGCCACTGCTTTCTCCTGCATGGCCCAGCTTGGCGATCAGGGCTGCGAGTTCGAGCATCAGTTCGCGTCGGTGCTCAAGGCTCTCGAGCCTGGGCCGAGCCTGCCGGTGACCAACGAAGGATTCCTGCGCCCGGAGGCGTATCTGGCGATCATCTTGCTCACCAACGAGGACGACTGTTCCGCGCCGCCGGATTCGAATCTGTTCGATACGGCGTCGCAGATGGTTTCGGATCCCTTGGGCCCGCTGACGTCCTTCCGGTGCAACGAGTTCGGTCACCTTTGCGACGGAAAAAAGCCACCGCGCACGCCGGCAAACCTGACCGGCTGCACGTCGGCGGAAGATGGTCGTCTGCTCAAGATCAGCCACGTCATCGATCGAACAAAGGCTCTCAAGAACGGTGCGGTCGAAAAGATCCTGGTGTCCGCGATCGCCGGCCCGCCGACCCCATACGATGTGGTTTTGACGCCTGGCCTGCTCCCGAACGGGACCAACGAGAATCAGCCCAGCATCGTTCACTCGTGCCAGCAGAGCGACGGGACCTTTGGCGATCCCGCCGTTCGCATCAAGATGTGGGTGGACGCGTTCAAGGGAACATTTGTTTCTGTCTGTGACAACACCTTCGAACCAGCGTTTGTCCAGATCGCCAACGGAATCACCGCTGCGCTGGGTCGTCAGTGTTTTGAAGGCAAGCTGGTCGACACGGATCTGAACGCCGCCGGCCGCCAGCCCGATTGCGTCGTCACCGACATCACCAAGGACGATCACGGCGCCACGGTCGAAACAAACATCCCCAGCTGCGACAAGGTCTCCGGTGCCCATCCTTGCTGGACACCCAGTTTTGATCCGCTGGCGTGTCCGTTCGAGAGCGGCGAGGTGAAAACGTTGATCAATGTGGCTCGTGACGGTGCGCCACCGTCGGAGCTGCGAACCAGGATCAGCTGCTTGGTCTGCGAGCCGGTTCGGCAGAATCCGGGTTGCGACTAGCCCTGCCGATAAAGCACAGGAATTTCCGTCGCGATTTCGCATCGCGCTGCCAGCAACGCCCGCCTTGTCAGCCTCGGCGGTCTCTTCTAGAGTCGCCCTTCGCCTCGCGCCGACTTTCGCCATCGTTGTTTCCACCCCCGCCCGGCCGAGCGAAGGCTTCCCATGCCCAAACAGCCCACCCTGTGGACCCGGCGACAGTACCTGGTCAACACCGCCCTCATGACCGGCACTGTCGGAGTGGCCGGCGCGCTGACGTCAGTGAAGGCGCGCGCCGAAGGATCGGCCGCCGCCACGCCCGCGGCCGCGCCGCTTCCCCCCAAGCTGGGCGCGCGCCTCATCGGAAAGCTGGAAGGCCCCGAATTGATCCTGGACCCGGACAAATGGCCCAAGAAATTCTCCGAGGCGCCCATGCTGGCCGAGCTGGTCAAGGCCGGCAAGCTGCCGCCCGTCGAGCAGCGCGTCCCGGCCGAGCCGCTGGTGGTGAAACCGGTGCACGCCATCGGGCGCTACGGCGGCACCTGGCGGCGCGGGTTCACCGGCCCGGGCGACGGCGAGAACGGCAGCCGCCTGGTGTCATCGGACAAGATACTCTTCTGGGATTACACCGGTTCGAAGATCATGCCGTGCCTGGCGCGCGACTGGAAACAGAGCGCCGACGGAAAGACCGTCACGCTGTCGCTGCGCAAAGGGCTGAAGTGGTCGGACGGAACGCCGTTCACCACCGACGCCTTTCTTTTTTGGTACGACGAGATCTACCTGAACAAGGATCTGCAGCCGACGCCGCATCCCGATTTCATGGTCAACGGCAAACCGGGAACGATGCGCAAGGCGGACGACCTGACGGTGGTCTTCGAATTTCCCGAGCCCAATTATCTGTTCGTCGAGCTGCTGGCCGGCAGCACCGCCATCGGCGGCGGGCAGGCCGCCCGGCAGATCGCCGGCAACACCATGGGCGCCTATATGCCCGGGCATTACCTGAAGCAATTCCTCCCCAAGAATTCGTCGAAAGACGAGCTGGATAAAAAGGCCAAGGCGGCCGGGTTTGACAACTGGGTCAGCTTTATCAAGAGCCGCTGGGACTGGCGCCTCAACCCCGACCTGCCGGTGCTGACCCCCTGGCGCACGGTCACGCCGATCAACAAACCGACCTGGGTACTGGAACGCAACCCGTACTACATGGGCGTCGACGCGCTGGGGAACCAGCTGCCGTACATCGATCGGGTCAGTTTTGCGCTGGCAGAAAACCTGGAGGTGCTGAACCTGCGCGCCATCGCCGGACAGTACGACCTGCAGGAGCGGCATACGTCATTGGGCAAGCTGCCCGTCTTTTTAGAAAACCGCGAAAAGAGCCATTACGATGTCCGTCTGGATCCGGCGCTGAACGGCTCGGACGCCACGTTGCAAACCAACCTGACCTACGACGGCGACGCCGAGGTCGCCCGATGGCTGGGGACGCGCGATTTCCGGCGCGCCCTGTCGCTGGGAATCGATCGCAAGCAGTTGAACGAGACCTTCTGGCTGGGCGTCGGCACCCCCGGCAGCGCCGCGCCCTCGGAAACCTTGCCCTTCAGCCCGGGCCCCGAATGGCGCAACAGATGGTCGACCCACGATCCCAAGCAGGCATCGCTGCTGCTGGACAAGGCCGGCCTTGGCAAGAAGGACAGCGACGGATATCGCCTGCGCACCGACGGCAATGGGCGCCTGCGCATCGAACTGCAGACCGCGGCCGCCGCGTACATTCCCCTGACCCAGATCGCCGAGATGATCCGCGAGCAGTGGAAGAAGATCGGCATCGAGGCCGACGTCAAGGAGATGGAGCGCAGCCTGTTTTTCGCCCGCACCAAGGGCAATCAACACCAGATCGCCATCTGGCCCAACGACGGCTCTGAAATGCTGTTTCAGGTCCCCGACCACGCCCTGCCCGTCAACCCGGGCGCCTCGATCCTCAGCCCGTCGATCGCCCTGTGGTACGCCAGCCGCGGCGAGAAAGGGACCGCCCCCAAGGATCCGCAGCTGCGCAAGGCGATGGAGCTGTTCCGGACGGCCGCCGGCAAGAAGGCCGCGGAGCGAATCAAGCTGGCGCAAGAGATCTGGAAGATCTTGATCGACGAGCAATACAGCATCGGCACCGTCGGTCTGTCCCCCGCCACCATGGGCGTGCGCGTGGTCAGCGCCAGGATGGGCAACATCCCCGCCCGCCAGATCAACGCCCCACACACCCGCACAC
Source organism: Myxococcales bacterium (assembly GCA_034666225.1). Taxonomy (GTDB): domain Bacteria; phylum Myxococcota_A; class Polyangia; order Fen-1088; family Fen-1088; genus DATKEU01. The sequence continues at coordinate 7,409 of JAXDMH010000380.1, read as the reverse complement.
CCGGCTCGTCCCACCCGGCCACGTTTTTCTTCAAGGCCTGACCCCCCCGAAATTGGCGGCGGCCGCGCGCCGGGCGCATGCTCAGGTTCCGTGGGCTTTCGACCGATAGCGCGGTCATGACGGCGGCCTGCAAACCGCGCAACAGCTGGCGACTGACCTCGATGGTTGTCGCCGGCGTCAGCTTGGCGCTGGTCGGCCCGGGCGGTTTGGTGCTGGCCTCCGACGGCAAATCGGGCTCGCAATCCAACAACAGCTCGCAAGGGTCCGGCGACTCGTCGAACAACTCCAACGCTTCTTCCAAGAACTCCAACGACTCTTCCAAATCGTCCAACAACTCGACCCAGAACTCGCCCAAGAATTCATCGGATTGGTCAACCCAGGGGACCACCGATCAAACCAGCAAGAGCCACGGCGCCCACGTTTTCTGGGCGGCGTCGGCGGTGGTGGTTCTGGGGGCCAGCGCCGTGGTGGGAACGATCCTGGTGGTGCGAGCCACCGACGACCACCCCCAGCAACGGACCGCCGCCGCCCTGGCGACGTTCATGCGACAAAACCATGCCCTTCTGACCCACGACGTGGCGGTGGCGGGCGGCCCCCTGCTGGATGCCTGGGCACGCGATCTGGGGCTGTCCTCCGTCGAGAAACGGCAGATCGCCGTCGCCATGGAGGGCTCGTCCGAGCAGGGCGCCCTGCTGGCGGCGCTGGACGGCGCCATCGACGAGCGGCGCGCCCAGAGCTTCTCGATCGCCTTCTTCGGGGTGACCGCGCGTGCCCTGGGACCGGCCCGCACCCAGGGTCTGGTGGCCCGGGCGGCCAGCACCACGCAGCGAGCGCAATGAATGGCGTCGCCGCCGCCGTCGCCGCCACCTTCAGCCTCACCTTTCTGGCGACGGTCGATGGGTCCGTCGCTGCCGCGAATGAAGCGACGACCACGTTTGCCTTTCGCGGCCTGACCTTCACCTCACCCGCGCGCGCAGGCTGGAGCGTCGCCGAGCGCGACCTGCTGCAATCGACGCTGGCCCGCCTGCCCGACGCCATCACCGACCGCCCGCTGACCATCGAACGCGACGACAGCCCGTGCCCGCCCGACGGCCTGCCAGCGGAGCGGCTGCTGACTGAAACAAACGGCCGCATCCACCTTTGCCGGACCGACCCAAGCTTGCTGGCCCAGCAGGTGACCCAGGCGGTCCTCTACGCCGTCGACGCGGCGCTGGGTTGGTCAGAACGCGCCGACTGGCGCCGCCTCAATGGCTGGCGTGTCTCACCGACGAATCTCTGGCGGCCGTCGCCGGACAACATCGCGCCGGAAGCTTTTGTCGACGCGCGCGGCGCCGCTCGGTCGCCGCGCTGGGATCTGGTCACCTTCGCGGCGGCGGCCCTGCTGGACCAAAACAGTGGCGACGAACGCATCGTCTGCCGGTTGATCAGCCAGGCGGAATTTCTGCGCGCCCGCCTGGACGAATTGACGCCCGGCCAGACGTCGCCGCCGCCACCGCCGCCGCCGGCTTGCCAGGCTTTCGACCAGTGGGCCGACCTCGACAACCTGGAAGACGTGGAGCTGATCCTGGCGGCGCCGTCCAGCGCCATGGTGGGCTCGCTGTTTGGCCACCTGCTGTTGCGGCTGCGCTATCGCGATGACCGGGGCGATGCGCCCACCGATCTGGGGCGTGCCGTTGGATTCCTGGCCGACAACGACGTCCCCTTTCAAGACGATCCGGCCTATGCGTTCAAAGGCATCTTCGGTGTCTACTCGGCGACGCTGCTGGAACGTCCCTTCCTGGTCAGCTATCGCGACTATGTCGTGCTGGAGGGGCGCGACCTGCGGCGCTGGCGGCTGAACCTGTCGACGGTGGAACGCCAGCGCCTGCTGCAACGGATCTGGACCGTGCGCCAGGCCGGGCGCTACCGCTATTTTTTCTTTGCCCGCAACTGCGCCACCCTGCTGGTCGATCTCATCAACAGCGCGCTGCCGCCGGAAGAGGCCACGACCATGCCCGGCGTGCTGGCAGCGCCGCCGTCGTCGATCCTGGAACGATTCGAAAGCGCCCGGACCGCCGACGGCAGGCCGCGCGCGACGTACGTGCCCGAACCGATCCTGGCCTTCGAGCACCGGGCGCGCCTGGCTTCGCGGCGGCGGCGTGACGTCGAAGAACGCCTGATTGAACGCTCGCCCCCTCACCTGACCCGAGCGCTGACGACGGCTTTTTCGCAGGTGGGCCTGCCGGACGCCAGCGCGCGCGCCACCGGCTACGCCGCGCTGGCGCCGCTTCTGGCCCGCGCCGACGCCGGCGCGGCCAGCGACGTGTACCAATTCCTGCACGACAGCGCCGAACTGGAGAGCCATCTGTCGACGGTGGCGAACCTCGAAGCCGAGGAACGGGCCGGCACCATCAGACGCCAGCGCTTGAAGGCGACGGTGAGCCGGCTGCTGGCCACGCTGCGCGCCGACAGCCAGGCACTGGCCGCCCTGCCCGACGGGGCATCCCGCGAGTGCGGGCGGGCCTTGAACCACGCGCTCGCCGCCATCGCCGACGGCAAGCCGGCCCTGCGACTGACCGGCTATCAGGATTTGCGCGACGAGCTGCCGCGCCTTGCGCGCCTGGCCCCTGAAAGCGCGGCGCGCGCCCGCCTGCTGGCCCTGCTGCAGTCGGAGGTCCGCTACGACGTTGCGCGCATGAAAGCCGTCCCCGGTCTGCGCGACGCCGTGCTGTTCGTCGACGACGACAAGCGCATCGACGAGCAACCATATCTGACCGCCGGTGACGAAGACGCCGGTCCCCTGCTGGCGCTGCCGACGGAGACGCGCGTCTCGGCGCCGCTGCTGGCGCTGCAGCGGACCAAACAGGTCGCCTTCGCCGCGCGGCCGCTGCAGACAGCGCCGGCGACGGTGGCCAGCGGCGGTGATGACGCCGCCGCCGAACCGGCGGAGGTGGCCCGGGTGGCCCGCGCCTACGCCGGCGCTCTGCCGCGCAGTGGAATCGATCAACTGGCGGTGCTGGCCGCCGTCAACGGTCGACTGTCGACCGCGGCGATGACCGGACAGCCGCAGGTCGGGCTGATCATGGTGGGCGCGCTTTATGACGAACGGCTGGGCGACCATCGACGGTTCGGGTTTCCCAGCCACACCGCCATGGTCGTCGCCCGCAGCGCGGCGCTTCTGGCCTGGGGCGCCGGCCGGCCCACCATCGCCGCGTACGACACGCGCCTCATCGGCTATCGATCGCTGCCCCCGTCGCTGCCCGAATCAGACGGTCACAGGTTTCCGTTCGGCTGGGACCTGGCGCTGGACGCACGCGGCAGCGACGCACAGGCGCTGAACGCCGGTCTCAGCGCCGGTTACGGATTCATCTTGCGGCTGTGGGACCGAAACGACCTGGCCGATCACCTGCTGGCCACCGGCGGGCTGGCCTATGAGGCCGATTTTCCCAGCGCCGCCGCCCCCCGCCGCGATCGCCCGCAGCAACTGGGTGTTCCGCTGGGCCTGGAATTCCGGCGCCGCCTGGGTCCCGCTGACAGCCACCGCAGTTACCTGAGCACGCGCCTTCACGCGCGCCCCACCTGGCTGCCCGCGGGCGCGCCCGTCAGGACCGCGCTGCAAGCCGGGGCCGCCTTTGAAAGCCACCTCGCCCTGCGCGCCACGCCCGTCGGCGGCTCGCACGATCCGGCCCTGCTCGTCGCGCTGGGCGTCTTCTACTCGTCATTCACCTTGGCCGGCCCCGCCGCCAGCACGACCGTCTCGCTGAACGTGGGCGTCGAGCTGCGCTGACGCCAGCTCTGCCCCGGGTCTTCCAGTCAATACGAAAAGAGCGCGTCGCCAGCCACGCCCGTCCAGGTCACTTTCAGGGCAGGCCCATCCTGGTTCACCGGCATCGTGGGATCGCCGACGACGTCGGCGCGGCGAAATCGGCGTCCGGCAAATCCCCAGACCTCGACGGTGAGCCAGTTCCAGAGGCGAAAGCTGGGACCGAGCCAGATCGACCCGCCGCGCGAGGCCCAGGCGCAGCTGGGAATCGTGCAAGCGTGCAGTTCGTGCACGCCGGTCCCGCCGAACAGCGCCAGGTGATCGACCAGCTGGACAGTCGCCCTGACATCGACGCCACTATCGCTGGCGCGTCCGGCCTGGGGCCACAACATGCGATTGTACGGGACGTCGCGGGGACGCGGCGAGGCGGACCACAAGGCATTCCAGTAGGCATCGCCTCCCACCCTGACCCGCCCGCCGAGATGCTTGCGCGCGGTGAGCACGACGCTGGGATAAAGAAACAGTCCATCCACGGACGAATCTCCGATGCCATCCAACCCGCCCCGCACGGCCAGCGCCAGCGGCGGGCGGGCTTTCGGCGGCGCCGTCGTCAGCGTGGTCGGCGGTGCATCGTCGAGAAACGCAAAGCCCAGTCCCAGTCCTGTCAGTTCCAGACGGTCGGTGATGCCGTACCGGAAGAACAGTTGGTGCAGCCAACTGCTGCGCTGTCCGCTGCCGTCTCGTTCCAGCGTGGCGCCGCCTCCCAGGGTCACCAACCCGCGGGGGTTGACGATCGGATCGTTGACCTGACGCACGGTCAGCCGCCGCGACGGCGCGCCGCAACCGCCGCCGACTGAAAACACGGCGCACCCGAGGATCAAGATCACCGCGAGCCGCATCGTCGTCACCACCCTAACGTCGAACGCCGCAAAGATTGCATCCGCCGCTGCGACGACGCCGCGCTAATGCACCGGTATCGTCGCGCTGGGCGGGCTTTCCCCGCGCAGGATCGCGCCGGCGGCGCCCGTCAAGCGCAGGTACCAGTCACTGGGCAGCGACTGTCCGTCGGCGTCCAGCGGCACAAAGGTCCCCTGCGCCGGTTGCTGCGCTGGCGTGGGCGCGATCTTGAACAGCGCGGTCCCTTCGTCGACCTCGTCGAACATCGCGCCGTACAGCATGGTGGCGCCGGCGCGCAGGGCGTTGTCCATCTGATGCCAGTAAAAAGCGCCGCCGTTGCGCGGGATCTGATTCAGCGGCGTCGTCACCTTGAGGTTCTTCCAGCTGAACCCGGGGAAAACCACCGGCATGTAATCGATGGTCGCCGCGCTGGCCTCCGCCAGGTCGGGCCCGATGCGCTGGGTGGCAAAGAGATCGGCGCCCGCAGCGCTGGTGTATCGCCCCACCGACCACGGGCTCAGCACGTCGAACGATCGATAGACGGCGCTCCACTCGGGTTCGATGCGCGCGTCGACGGTCAACGTCCGCCAGCCCGACGGCACGCCGCCCATCAACGTCACCTGCTCGGCGGCGGGCGCCTCGTTTTTGAAGTAGTCGATGATCGCCTGCGCCTGGGCGGCGGAGGGGCCGGTGGTAAATCCCAGCCCCCACAAACCCAGCACCGGTTTGCCCTTGTGGCGCAGGTACCGATCGCTGTCGGTGACGCGCAGGGTGCCGACCAGGTAAGACCAGTCGCTCTTCAGCGTGTCCAGCAGCGTGGCGGCGTCGGTGCCCGAGACGTCGTACATCATGGCAAAGACCCGCCCGTATTTTTCCGCGCCGGCGCGCACGTTCATGGCCACCCGATTGCGGAAGGCAAAGAACGCCGGATCCGCCACCTCCGACGAGAACCGCTGCAGCATCACGCCGTCCAGATCAGCGTCGCGCATCCAGCGAAAATGCCGCTCGACGGTGGCGGGCGTCCACGCCGAATAGAGCCGCGCCGGCGCTCCCCCCGGCAGCGTCATGGCGGTGTCGAACAGCTCGGCCGGCTGCAGCTCCGAGGTGTCCGGCCACAGATCGACGGTGGCGTCAGCGGCGGTGGCCGTCTGACTGCGAAACCAGTGCACCCATCGGTTGACTGGCGACCCGTCTTTGGGACAGGCGAACCAACCTTGATAACCCATCAGGAATTTGTGCTGCAGCGTGGTCGCGTCGATCAGCGGGCGACCGCCGGTGCCGGCCGCGTCCACGGCCGCGCCGTCGTTCCCGCCAGCGTTCCCGCCGGCGCCGCCCGAGCCGCCGCCCACACCGATCGTGCCCGAACACGCCGTCAACAGCGACGCCAGCGCGCTCAGGCGGCGGCTATGGCTGACCGAAACCAATGGGCCCGTAAATCCACAGGCCGTCATCGGGGCTGCCGCTGTCCAGCTGATACAGAATATATTGACGGTCCGGCTCCAGCAGGCCAAAGACCCGGCCCGCGCCCGCTCGGATGGTGGTTGGCCCCGCCGCCGGCCAGGCGCCGCCGGCCCCCAGCTTGACGTAACGAACGGTGGAGGTGGTGGCGCCGGCGTTGTCGCTGTAGATCAGGCCGGCGTCGCCGACGGTGAACCAGAGGTCGATCTTGTCGGCGAACTTCTGCTTGGCCGTGCAGCCGTCCGGTCTGGCCAGCCACCCTTCGGCGGCGCCGGTGTTGGGATTGATGTTGTCGGCCCAGAACACCAGCCCACCGGCAGGCAGAAACGGCTCGCCGTAAACGTCGGCGGTGGTCCCCGTCGCCAGCGCGCAGTTGCCGGTGCCGTCGTTCTTGACCACGCGGGCGTCGCCCCGCAGCGTCGCATCGTCGAACTGCGTCTGCACAAAACTGAACTTTCCATCCGGCGAGCCCAGCACGCCCAGCACGCCCGCCGCCACGGTGACCGGCGTGGTCGACTGCGACGGGTTGCTGATGATCTTGTACGTCCCTCTGCCGGCGATGACATTGTCCAGGAAAGCGACCCCGCGATCGCTGGCGTCGTCGCCCATCAGCAGATAGGAGGCGACCCGGGTGGCGATGGTCTTTTCGCCGCCACCAGCCGGAAAATCAGCCATCACCAGCGTGCCCGCCGCGTCGACCACGCTGTTGCGCGGTGGGTAGTTAAAGTTGCGCATGAAGAACCAATGCTTGCCGTCGGGCGTGATATCCCACTGGGACGCGCCGCTGGCGACGGTGAGACGCTTGGTCGGCATGCCCACCTCGTCGATCTTGCTGGTGTACAGCGTCTCCACGTCTGTCGCCGCGGGCCCGCCCGTTGAATACGCGAAGTAGTCGCCCTTGGCGCTGAAGGCCAGCGACCACTGGCTGGCGTTGGTGGCGCTGCTGGGATAGATGGCCGCCGCCAGCGGCAGCGGCGTGGCGGCGATCCGCCCGGCGTGCACGTCAAAGTGTGCCGGAACCGCGTTCAGCTGCAGGTCCTCCAGACAGACCGCCACGTCGGCGCGCGGATGACCGTCGCAGACAAAGGCGTGTCCGCCGCTGATCTGCCGGGGCGCTGCCAGTCCCGGACGCCAGGCAAAGACCGGTCCGTCATAGGCGTTGATCCCCATGACCGGGGCCGCATAGAAGACCAGCGTCTGCCCATAGAAATGATGAGACAGCGGATGAACGGGGCCGCTGTCGGGCTGCCCGGTCCACAGCGCGGTGGTCAGGCGCAGGCAGGCCGCGCTGGTCCCGTCACAGGCGACGGTC
>JAXDMH010000379.1:0-3255 GCA_034666225.1 Myxococcales bacterium | reverse complement strand
GCACTAGCTACACGGCGGTGCAAAAAGGGCGTGGACGAGTCTGATCCGGCTCCGCATGGCGCGGCAGAGTCAGGTCGGCGTGTAGTTTCCGGTCCCTTCTCCCCGCTTTCGGGGAGAAGGTTAGGATGAGGGGCGTCCGGCGCGAAATCTCCCGATCGCCACCAAGTTGTTGGCAATAGCGGCCCATCCGATGCACCGGTCGAGGCCGCCTCGACCGTGATACGGACTGCGCTGCATTCCAAAGGTGTTCTTCAGCCGGGATATGCGGGCCTCTCCACCAGCACGCCACGCTCGCCCACGCTTGAACCAGCGCTGTCTTTCATAGGCAACCCGGTCTCGGGTCCGGTGACCTGGTTTGGGCATCACGGGGTGCCTGACACCCATCTCGTTGAGGCGACGTTCACCCCGGCCCGAGAAGAAACCGCGATCGGTGGCCACGGTCCGAGGGACCTGTCCGAAGAGACGCTGGTGAAGCTCGACGGACGGTACCAGCAACAGAGCGTCGGCTCGCGCATCGTCGACCGCGATATCGGTAACGATGCCAGCCTCCGACTCCTGGACCTTCACCACAGCCCCAAACTCCGTCGGCCGATCCAGCTTGCCCTTGCGGATGATCTGCGCCCACGGCTCGAACACGCTGACGATCTTGCCCGGCGTGCGGGTCTCAGCCCCGAGTACGCGAGCACGAGTCTGTCGGATCACTTGACGACCGTGCTTCGCTGTCGTGCCGATCAACGTGGCGAGCCTGTCGACGCTTACTCGCCGTCGGCCTCGCATCGTACGAAGCTGTCGACATGCCTGCTCCGCGGCACGTTCAGCTTGGCGCACCAGCCGACCGGTGATCCGCAACAGCCGGCGATAGGGTTTGCGAATGGCGCGCTTGGCCTTTTCTCCTCGCCGCCTTAGCCCCTGGGCGATCTCGCTCATTCTGCGCGAGACGCTCCGACGCACGTTACGCACCTTGAAGCCAAGATCGACTCCTGCCCCGGCCAGCCGCCTCATCGCGCGACTGAGCACGCGGATGACGTCCTCACATAGCCCGCTATCCGTCGGATGGTGGATCGGGGCTTCGACGACGGTGGTATCGACGCGCATCTTCCTGCCCCTGGTCACCCCGGCGGCAGCTGCGATGGCCACCAGCCTGTGCAGTAACTGTCGCAGCGTCGGTCCGTCCACGACCTGTCCGAGGCGAACCATGGTCTTGGCGTCTGGAACCTTGGTCGCGTCGATGCGACAAAAGCGCCGGTACACCAGACTTCCGGTCACTTCCCGCTCCAGCTCGTCGTAGCTCCAGTGGCGCATGTGCTTGAGCACCAGCATCCGTAAGACCACCTCGGTCGGTGTGCCCGCGCGGCCTCGCCGGGCGCTCTGCCGCCATCGCCGGCGCAGCACCGTCGTCACCGCGTCGATGATCTCTTCGTCCTCGAGCGCCTTGTCAACTTCTCGGAGCCACGGCTCCATCAGTCTCTCCGGCTCCGGTAACACGAGGCCGAACAGCACCACCTGCGACAGATCCATCTGCGCGTGTCGTAGTCGGACCATGCCTCCTATTGATCACGAGTCAACGGATCTGTCGATCCCCAAGTCGATCTTTCCGTCGTCGCTCGCCGCCGGCCCCTCATCCTAACCTTCTCCCCGCAAGCGGGGAGAAGGGACCGGAAATGCTCATTCGGCCTCCGTCCCTCGACGCCCGCCCCGCGTTTAGGCGCGCTATTCCTGCCCTTTTTGCACCGCCGTGTAGCTAAGCTAGCGTGCGTCGAAAGTAAACGATGCCTGCAGGTTCATTTCATTGCCCCGCGGCGTGTGCCGGACAATGCTGATGCCGACGCGTCGTTGCTGGCAGTTTCCCTGGGGCGAGACCGCGATCATGGTGCCGTCCTCACTCTGGGGATCAAATGAGGGCCAGTTCGGATCATCGACCATCTTGTCGCAGGGAGGTGGCAGCTGGGCGCCGTAATCGATCTGCCGGCTGGTGCAGAAACGCGCGGAATCCCGGGCGTCGCACGCCGCGTACATGGCCTTGAGATTGGGCGCGTCAATGACCGGACTGTCCGGCAGCGGCACAACGATATCCGAACTGGCCGGTGGACCTCGCCCGGCCGCGTAACAGTCGTCGTCGCTTTTCAGGATGGCGTCACACTGCTCGGTAATTTCCTTGGCCATTGATTGCAGCATCTCTAGATATTCGGCGGGAAAGCCGGCCGGCACGGGACGCGGCCGACAGCCCACCGGCTGCAAAAACCCCACGGTCAGCACAAGACACAGCGCCGCCCTCATCACGACGACCAGAGCACCAGGACCGAGCGTCCGTTCAGTTCCAGGTCGACGCGCCTGAACTGGCGGTCGGGCGTCTCGTCTCTGTCGACCCTGGCCGCCTCGACGTCGCCGATCCCCTTCACCTCCTGATGCTCGCCGGGAATGGCCAGATCGCTGCCCAGGATGTCGACCAGGGCTTGCTGAACGTTCCTGGCCCGCAGTTCGGACAGCTCCTGATTTCGAGCCGGCAGATCGACGGTGTCTGCCTGGCCGACGATGCGCAGCGCGCTTTCTTTCGACGCCAGCCAGGGTAACCAATTTGCCGCGCAGATCCGCACCGCCTGGCGGCCAAGGCCCTTGAGCAGCGCGCTGCCCAGATCAAAATGCACGCGCCCTTCTCTCTTTCCGCCGATGGGGATCAGGGTCCGTTGTTCCGGGCGGGCAAAATCCTTCGTTTCAAAGTGCTGTCCGTTTTCCAGCACACGACCGACGCAGATGCTGAACTCCGCGCCGATGCCCTGGCGAAACGACCCGAATCCTGGCAGGGGGACGATGAGCTCCGGATGGTTGCCGCGCCCACCCAGGACGACGGCGACGTCTCCTGCCACCCGGCCCACCTTCTTTCCCAGCACGTCCTGGCCTGCCCACAGGCCGCCTTCCAGCAGTTTGATGCTCCCCACAAAATCCGCCGGGGTCCATTCACCGAACGTGGCGAAGGGCGCCGAGCCTTTTATGTCGGCGTCGCCCCCGCCTCTGGCCAGGACCAACCCGACGCCCACCAGAACGACGCCGTATTCAAACAGCGCCCCTCGAAAACTGGAGGCCTCGACAGAGCGCACCCCGATGGTCCCGGCATAGACCACTGCCTTGGCCTTGCCCCACCCTTTGAATCCCTTTCGCGTCAGGTCCAGCTCCAGGTGATAGCCAATGCGCCGAACGTCGCGTCCCTCCGCCACCCCCAGCAGCCACCGCAACGTCGTCAGCGGGTGAGCGACGGGC
>JAXDMH010000378.1:0-9837 GCA_034666225.1 Myxococcales bacterium | reverse complement strand
GGTTCGGGTCAGAGCGTTGCTCGGTCATGCGCACGAGCAATTGCGTGAGGGCGTTGAGATACACGAGGGAAGAGGCGATGCGGTCGACCCCGGCGGGGGTGTGGACGCGGCGCAGGTCGGCCTGCGTCTCTTGCAGCTTGGGCAGCAGGAAATCGCGCAGCGTGGGTTGCAGGGGCGCGCACAGGCTGTTGGTGGCGCAGCGCTGGTCCGTCGCGCGCGCCAGCGTGGCCAGCGCTTGCACCTTTGCCGTCAACGCATCGACTACCGTGCGTTTCACGGGCGGCGGCGCGTTCGGCGTCCGGACCATGGTCGGCGGGGCAGCCAGCGCCGCGACAGGAGCGGGGCGGACGCGCCGGAAGATCCACCGGATCAGCCGGAACACCGTCCGGAAAAGCACGAACAGCAGCCTGGCTATCCCCTTGAGCAGCCAGAAGAGAACGCGGAGGTCGTCCATGCGCTAGCCGCACCACACTAGCGTTTACGCCAGCGTGGCCACTGGCCGCGCCACGGTCGCGGGGGCTGCAGCAACGTCCGCCACACAAAGCGCTGCCGAAACGCGTCCGGCTGACGGAGGAACCATAGCAACCCGGGCGGGCGCTCCTCCGCGGGTGGATCTTTCAGCGGGGGACGCTCAGACATCGTCGCCGGCCTTTCTGCCGCCGCCCATCTCCGAGATCGACGATCGCATCTCGGTGTCGGCGATGACGTTCTTCATCTGGTAATAGTCCATGACGCCCAGCCGCCCGGCGCGCAGCGCCTCGGCGATGGCGGTCGGCACCAGCGCTTCCGCCTCGACCAGCTTGGCGCGCATCTCCTGCACCTTGGCCTTCATCTCTTGTTCCTGGGCCACGGCGCTGGCCCGCCGGCTCTCGGCCTGGGCTTGCGACACCAGCTTGGACGCCTCGGCCTGCTCGGCCTGCAGCTTGGCGCCCACGTTCGCCCCGACCTCGACATCGGCGATATCGATGGAAAGGATCTCGAACGCCGTGCCCGCGTCCAGGGCCTTTCTCAGCACGGTCTTGGAGATCGAGTCGGGATTTTCCAGCACCACCTTGTAGTCGTGCGCGGCCCCGATGGTGGAGACGACGCCTTCCCCGACGCGCGCCAGGATGGTCTCCTCGCCGGCGCCGCCGACGATGCGGTCCAGGTTGGTGCGCACGGTGATGCGCGCGACGGCCAGCAACTGGATGCCGTCCTTGGCGACGCCCGGGATCTTGGGCGTGGTGATGACCCGCGGGTTGACGCTCATCTGCACTGCCTCCAGGACGTGTCGGCCGGCCAGGTCAATGGCCGCCGCCCGATCAAAGTCCAGGGCGATGCCGGCTTTTTCGGCCGAGATGAGGGCGTTGACCACCAGTTCGACGTGGCCGCGCGCCAGGTAGTGCGCTTCCAGCTGGTTGGTGGTGATGTTGATGCCAGCCTTGAGCGCGTTGATGCGTGAATTGACGATCAGCGGGGGCGGCACCTTGCGCAGGCGCATCGCCACCAGCTGCATCATCCCGATGCTGGCGCCCGCCGTCTTGGCGGTGATCCACAGACCGATCGGCACGAAAGAGAGGATGGCGAAGAAGACAACCAGCGCGACAATGCCGCCGCCAACAATCAGAATCTGACTGAAATCCATGGGGCTCCCTTGCGTAGGCGAATGTGTAGGCGAATCTAACTTTTCCGTCTGACGACCACGCGCGTCCCGGCCACTTCGACGATCTCCACCGGCGCGCCCTGCTCGATGAAATCCCCGTCGCTGACCACATCGATGCGCTGCCCGTCGACCATGATCTTCCCGGTGGGTCGCAGCGCCGTTTCGGCGACACCCGTGCGGCGAAGCAGCGAGGGCGGCGCGGCGGCCGCCGTTCCGACTGTGTCTTGCAGGATCAGCACGCGGCCCAGACGCGAACGCGGCAGGAAGCGCGCCAGTACCGCCAGGAGGCCGCCCGCCACCAGCAAGGAACCGAAGGCGCGGGTCAATGCCTGCGGCAGCCATCCCAGCGACCATGAAACCGTCAGCGGGACGTGCCTGACGTCCACCATCGATTCGGCCAGCGCCAGCACCACCAGCACCGCGCCCAGAAAAATCATCACGCCGTGACCGGGGAGAAAGAGGATCTCGCCGGCTATCAGCGCGGCGCCGGCGCCAAAGAGGATCAACGCCTCCCAGCCGGCCAGGTTCACGACATAGTGGCCGAACGTGAAAAGCAGCAGGCAGGCCAGGCCCAGCAGACCGGACACCAGATGGCCGGGCGCCCACAGCTCGATCATGATGCCCAGCATCCCCAGCGTCATCAGCAGGGAAGAGACCGCGCTGCTGGATAGCAACCGCGCCAGCCGTTCGGCCCAGTTCGGTCCGCTGTGGATCACCGAGGGGAGGGGACGGTGCAGTTGCTGACACAGCTCGGGCAGGGATTGCGCTTCGAACGCCGCCAGCTGCAACTTCACCGCCTCGGTGGTGGTCAAGGTCAGCGTGGTGTCCTTGCCGTCCAGGCCGGGGATCTCGACGGACGCGTCGACCATCGCCTCTGCCAGATCGCCGCGGCGCCCCTTGGCTTCGGCCGTGGCCTTCATTTCTTTGCGGAAGTAAGAGACCACCTTGGCCTCGACCGGCTGCATCTTGCCGCCTTCGATCTGGACGGGCGTGGCGGCGCCGATGGTGCCGCCATGGGACATCACGATGGTGTCGGTGGCCAGCGCGATCAGCGCCCCGGCCGAGATGGCGCGCGGATGAATGAACGCCACCGTCTTCGCGCGCGACGCCAGCAGCGCGTCCCGGACCTGCACGGCGGCGTCGATGCGGCCGCCGAAGGTGTCGATGTCCAGCACCACCAGATCGTCGGGGCCGGCGTCATGGATGACCCGCAGCAGGAACGCCGCTTCACCCAGGTCGACCTCGCCGTTCAAGGGGGCGACGATCGTGCGGCCGACCGGCGGTGACACGGGCGTCTCGCCGGCGGACAGAGCGCCGCTGGCGCCGACGATCACGGCCGCGCTCGCCGCCAGCAGCCGTAACCGTGCCCAAGACGCCGCCACCATTCCGGCATACAGCGCGGCCTTCACCGCACTGTCAAGGCAACGCGGGGGCGCTCGCTACGCTCGCTTCGCGGGAGGGCTTGGCCCTCCCGCGGGCCCACCCCGTCTCCGCAAGGTGAGCCGTGCGTGCAGAGCCCGCGCTCCTGACGAAAATAACGGCGTGGAATTCAGGGGGCGGATCGACCTTATTTTTTGATGGAGAGCAGCTCGATCTCGAAGACCAGCGTGCCGGCCGGTGCGCCTGGGCGAGACGGCGTGTCGCCGTAGGCGAGGTTGCCCGGGATCCAGAAGCGCGTCTTTTCGCCGACGGTCATCAACTGGACGCCTTCCGTCCAACCCTTGATGACGCCGTTCAATGGGAACTCGGCCGGCTCGCCGCGCACCACCGAGCTGTCGAACATCTTGCCGTCGGTGGTCCATCCCGTGTAGTGCACCTTGACGGTGCTCTCGGCCGTGGGCTTGTCCTTGCCGGTGCCTTTCTTCAGCACCTTGTACGCCAGCCCGGATTTGGTCTTCTTGGCGGTCTTGGGCGCGGCGGCGACGTCCTCGGGGGCTTTCGGGGCGCGCATGATTCCCAGCAGCTCGACGTCGAAGACCAGCATGCCGGACGGTGCGCCCGGGCGGGTGGGCGTGTCGCCGTAGGCCAGGTTGCCGGGGATCCAGAAGCGACGCTTTTCGCCTTCCACCATCAGCGGCACGCCTTCGGTCCAGCCCTTGATGACGCCTTTGAGGGGAAACTGCGCCGGCGAACCACGATCGACCGAGCTGTCGAACTTCACGCCGTCGGTGGTCCACCCGGTGTAGTGCACGCGCACGGTGTCCTCGGCCGTCGGCTTTTCCTTGCCCTTGCCGGGCGTCAGGACCTTCGAGGCGAGGCCGCTGGGCGTCTTCTCGGCGTCGGCGGGCGGCGCCTTGACGTCGGCCGGGGCGTTGGGATCGGCGGCCGGCTTGGGTGGCGGCGGGGGCGCGGGCGGCGGCGTGTTGGCGGCCGGCGGTGGCGTCGGCGGCGGCTCGCTCTTTTTTTCGCAGGCGGAAAGGCCCAAGGTCAAAACCAAAAGGTTGGCGATCAGCGTCTTCCTCATGGCGCAAGGGTGTAGCACGAGACGGCCAAATTCGGGACCCAGAAGGGTCCCGAAGAAGGGTCTCGAAGAAGGGTCCCGAAGCGCCGCGATCTTCTTACCGGCCGTATGTCGTAACGGCGTCCTTCTTACCGTCCGTACGTCGCCGTGAAGGTGGCCTTGCCCAGCAGGCCCGGGCCGACGCCGATGTTGATCACGAAGTTGTACAGGTCAGGCGTGCCGGTCTTGGGGACCATGCCGGCCTCGTCCAGCTTGTCCACGCCCAGCGCATACAGCCTGAACGTATAGTGGTGCGGGGCGTCTCCAGCCGGCGGGCAGGGGCCACCATAGTTACCGTTCATTCCCGTGGCACCGGTGTCGAGAAAGTCGTTGGTGCCGGGGATGGCGCCGGCCGGCAAGGTGGCCGCGCTGTTGCCGGCGCCCTGGGCCAGGCCGGTGGCGCTGCCCGGGATGTTGTAGACGGCCCAGTGCCAGAAAACGGGCGCGTCGGTATCGATGATCTGCAGGGCGAACGATTTCGTGCCGGCTGGGGGGTTGGTCCATTGCACTGCGGGCGAGACGTTCTCGCCCTTGCAGCCAAAGGCGTTGAGCAGGAACTTGTTATCAAAGGTGCCGCTGGCCAGATCCGGGCTTGTCACGGTGAAGACAGGGGTCTGGGCACTGGCGCTGCTGCCGCAGCCGCTCAAGGACGCGACGGCGACAGCGCCGGCAAGGGCAACAGCGCCCGACAATCCCAAGAGTGTGTGTTTGCCGCGGGTCGAAGCGATGCGTTTGGCCATGAACATGATCGTTTTCCTTTTCCAGTCGGGTTGAGTGTCGAGTGTCGTTATTGACTTCACTCACAGTGCTCGTTGCCTCCGCGAAGAAAAAGACGACGCACAGACCAGCACTTGTGACGTGCAGGCATGAATGCCTGGTTGGCGCGGTTGGCCGTGGGCGCGCGCGCCCCTAGAAAAGCGGCAGCAGCTCGCGCAGCGAGGCAACCACCAGGTGCGGCGGTCCCCAGTCGGCCAGGTCGTCGGGGGGCGTGGGGCAGACCAGCGCCGTCCAGCAGCCGGCGCGTCGGCCGGCGATGATGTCGAACTTGTAATCGCCCACCGCCAGCGTATCGGCGGGGTCGGCGCCCATGGCCTGGCACAGGGCCAGCACCCCGGCCGGCGACGGTTTGGGCGGACCGTCCTCGCGCGTGTAGACGGCCACGAAACGCAGGTCGAACTTGCGCTGGAACGTCTCCACCACCTCGCGAATGTTGCGGGTCAGGATCGCCGTCGGGATCTTCAGCGCCTCCAGATGTTGCAGCAATTCGCGGCAACCGTCGGCCAGCGTGGCGCGGTCCATCGCCTCGCGTTCGTGCCGGCGCAACACCACCTCGGCCCGGGCGCGCAGCGCGGGGTCGCTCGCCTCTCGCTGTTCCAGCTGTTCCAGGATCGGCAGCCCGGGGACAAGGCCCAGCTCCTCGCGCATCAGATCAAAATCCAGCAGCGGCTCGGTCAGGGTGCCGTCGAGATCGAAGATCACGGCACGCGGGCTGCCCTTCATTCACCGGCCTCGGGGGCGCCTCCGCTGCGGGCCACGTCGCCTGGGTTGATCTTCTCGACGTTCATGCCGCGGGCGCGCTTGGTCATCGACGGCAGCAGCTCTTCCAGCGGGGGCGGCTCGCCCTTCATGAAGCGCAGCGGGTTGACCCGGGCCACCACGAAGTTGCGCAGATAGGGACTTTGCATGCCGCGTTTTTTCAGGGCGTCCACCACGGCGGTGACCGCCTCGTCGAACTCCAGCAGTAACGCCGCCCGTTGCTGGCGGCGCGGCAGCGCCTTCGACGCCGAACCTTTGATCCAGCTGTCCACCTTGCGCAGCACCGAATGATAGACGCCGCCCGACAGACGGCCGCGCTGCTCATAGGCAAATCCCAGGGTGATCAGCGCCGGCTCCTCGAACTCCAGGGCCAGATCTTCTTCGCCGCTGTCGGTGTTGGCGGCCAGATCGACGTACATGCGCCGCACGCTGATGGCCTTCTCGCGCAGGTTGTGCGCCTTTTCGATGTTGAGGGCCAGGATCTGAAAGGCCACCGCGCGCTCGGGAACCAGCAGGGCCAGGATGGTCTTTGCCCCCAGCTCTTTCATGGCGGTCAGGCGGTGGTAACCGTTGGGCGTCCAGTAGTGGCCGGCTTCGGTGACTTCCCGGACCACGACGATGGGGTCCAAGAATCTTTTGGTCTTGTCCATGGCGTGGGTCAGCCGCCGCACGTGCGCGTCGGAGATGTCGCGCTGAAACGGCGTGGGCACCACCTTGTCGATGGGCAGCGCCGCCAGCAGCAGCGTGTGGCCGCCCAGCGGCTCGCGGTAGACCGCCAGAACGGCCCCGCCGTCGGCGCGCACGTCGGCGGTCAGCTGAACCACCTCCGCCGTCTGGGTTCCTTCCGCCAGCAACAGCTCGCCCGGTCCCAGCTCCGTCGGGCGCACCTTGACGCCGCGCCGTCGCCGCAGGGTGCCGCTTGGTTTTCGGGCTGCAGGTTTCTTGGGGGGCATCGGGTATTGAGAATGCCAGAGAATGTCAAAGGCGTGGCGCGCAGACGGACGACACCCCTGCCGCCTGGGCTGTATACTTGAATGTTCCATGTCCGACGATTCAACCAAGAAGCCGGCGACCGGACCGAATCCTGCCGTCGGTGGCGCCCCCGGCATCGGCCTCTCCACGGCGGAGATGCGGGCCTTCGTTGATCGGGCACCGCGTTCCAGGGTCAGCGTGCCGGTGCTGTGTCGCTTTCCCAGCTTCATCGACTTTGTCGAAACGCAATCGGTCAACGTCAGCGCGTCGGGGATGTTCCTGACCTGCGATTCGCCTCCCCCCGTCGGCACCAAGATCGAATTCGAGTTCAGCCTGGACGACGGATTCGTCATGCTGAAGGGATCGGCGCTGGTGACGCGGGCGGTGACCAACGGCGAAAAAGGGATGGGCCTGCGCTTTCTCGATCTCGACCCGGAGAGCAAGAAGCTGATCGACCGCATCGTCGAGGTCAACGCCGAGGAGGGCAAGCACCCCAGCGTGCCGTTTGATTTCTCGCGCCCCGTCACCGGCAAGACGTTGCTGCCGAATCAGCTCAGCGTGGCCGCCATCGCCGCCATCGCCGCCGGCAACGCGCCGGTCAAGCCCCTGCAGTTCGGCGAGGGCGAGCTGCGCATCGTGCTGTCGGCGATGACGGCCAGCTACTTTACCTACAACCCCCTCCTGAACGTGCGCATGGGAGGGATGTTCATCCCGGCGGAGAAGGAGATTCCGCTGGGCACCACCTTCAAGGTCGAGATCGTCGACGAAGCGGGGCAGATCATCGTCAAAGCCAAAGGCAAGGTGGCGGCCAAGCAGGAACTGCGCATCGGCATTCGTCTGACCGATCTCGACAAGGACGCGCTGGCCAGGTTGCAGGCGCAGGTGGCCCGTTTCGGGACCGGCAAGTAACCCGCGCACCGTCGGCGACAACATGCTGGTAGAGCCACCCGCACGGGGCGTCCGCATCGGCGGTTTGACCATCGCCCCCGGTGAATCGCGCGCGGCCAGCATCGCCCTGGCCGCCGGGACGGCGGCGAAACCCGGCGTCAAGCAAACGGACCGCGCGGTCCCGGTCTGGGCGGCGGTGGGGTTGAAGGCGGGGCCCCGGGTCAGCGTGGTGGCGGCGATGCGCGGCTTTGAAGCGGCGGCGGCCATGGCGGCCAGCGCGCTGGTGGGCGGCATCGATCCGGCGGCCATGGCCGGCAGCGTGGTGGTGGTGCCGGTGCTGCGCCCGGGCGGGCAGTTCGCGCCCGGCGGGCGGCCCGTCGTCGGCTGGGAATTTCCCGGCGACGCCGGGGGGAACCGCGCGGCCCGCGACGCCTTCACCTTGTTCTCGGAGATCGTCATCGGCTCGTCGTTGCTGGTGGTGCTGGGCTCGCCGCCGCCGGGGCGGCGCGGGGCGCTGACCGCGCGCGCCGACATGACCGACCTGCGCACGCGTCGCATCGCCCTGCAAAGCGGCGCCGTCGCCGCGCTGACGTACCGGGCGCGCCCCCCGTCGCTGATGGCGGCCGCCGTCGGCGCCGGCGTGATGGCGCTGGAGCTGCGGGTGGCGGGCGTGCCGGGCGTTGAGTCGAGCGAAGCGGAAGATCTGGTGGCGGCCGTGCGCGCGGTGCTGCTGGCCGTCGGCGTGTTTGCACCCAGCCCCGGCGAAGGGATCCAGCCGCGGGGCGTTCCCCGGGCCCAATCGCCGTCGCCCCCGATCATCGAAGGCGCGCTGGTGGTCCGGGCGGCGCAGGGCGGTCTGGTTCAGTCCAGCGCCAGCGCCGGGCAGTACGTGCACAAGGCGGCGGTGCTGGCGCGGGTGATCCCACCTCTCGGCGGCAAGCCGCTGGAGGTCACCGCGCCGCGCGACGGTTTGATCCTGGAATCCACCATCCGGACCGCCGAGCGCCAGGGGGCCAAGCTGTTCTTGCTGGGACCGCTGTCGCGGGCGGCCGCCCGCCGGCGCGAGCTGACCGCCGGGCGCGCCGACGCGGAGGCCTCTGCGGCGCGGGCCAGCAACGGGCGCGGCGGCGCCACCACCAAGCTGCACGTCGGCTGGGTGGAGAACGTCACGCTGCCGAACCTGGGGATCACCCGCCTCAAGGCCAAGATCGACACCGGCGCCCGCAGCTCGGCGCTGCACGTGTCGCGCATGCGCACCGTCGACACCACCGGTGGTCCGGGACGAAGGCCGATCCTGGAGATCGTGGTGCCAAGCGGCGTGCGCGGGGCCAAATCGCTGAAGGTGCGGGCCGCCGTGCGCGAGTACGTGGTGGTGCGCGACACGTCGGGCCGGGTCGAGCGCCGGCCGGTGATCGAGACGGCGCTGCAGCTGGGCCCGCTGAAGAAACGCATCTCGGTCACGCTGACCAACCGGGGCGAGATGCTGTTTCCCATGTTGATCGGACGGACCGCCCTTGGTCCGGGGATCACCGTCGATCCGTCGCGACGGTATCTCATCTCGTCGTGACCGTCGGGCAGCGACGATTTTTTGACGATGTGAAAAATTGACAGCGAGCGGAAGCGGGCAAATCCTCATATTATGAGAACCCGTCTGAGAACGACTCCAGGCAGGCGGGTGCGCGCGCTGCCGGCGCGGTCGCGGGTCACCGTGCGGCGCGCGGGCGCCAACCTGGTTCGGTCGACGCAGCTGGCGGCCGCCCTGCGCGAAAGCCGCGAGGCGCTGACCAACATCGAAGATCAGCTGGACGCGCTTCTGGCCACGCTGCGCGATCCGGCGGCGGCGCCTGACGCGGCCGCGCCTGAGCGCCTGCACGGTGCTGCCAGGAACGCGGGCTCGGCACTGGCGGCGCTGAGCGCTTTGGCGCGCCAGCGATAGCGAGCGGAAAGGACGCGGCTCGGCTGGCGTCCGCCACGGGTGCAGTGCAACGCCGCCGGGCGGGGTAACATGATCGGCGTGACCTCGCCGCGCCCCGGACTTCGCGAGCCACTGCTGGCCTTCGCCGCGGCGACGGTGCTGGCGGCGGTGCTGGCACAGCTGGGGGCGGTGGTGCCGTTCGTGCGCGACAACCTGCACGTGGCCATCGCGGTGATCTTCTTCTACGCGCCCCAGGCGGCGGCGCGGTTGTCGGGGCGTCCCTTTGACTATGCCAGCGCCGGGTTGCGCTTTGATCCCGTGCGCCTGAACCTGGCGGTGCTGGGGGTGGCGCTGGCCGTGACCTTTCCGGCCTTCGTGGTCGGC
>JAXDMH010000377.1:0-10422 GCA_034666225.1 Myxococcales bacterium | reverse complement strand
TAGCGCGATTTGAGGCGGATCACTGGAAAGTCTGCGACGGACATGGAAGAGTCGACGGCCGATGCACAAAGTCTCGGGTGTCGGGCGTGGGTGAGATCGCGCATCGAATAACCAGTCTGCTTTCCGGCGTGGGATGGATCTGGGCCGGGGTGATCTCGGTGGTTCTGGCTGTCGTCAGCCTGGCCCTGGCGGCGGCCATCGTGGTGGCCTGGGAGCCGGATCGTTTCAAGCAGACGGACCACTCTGGGTTCTGGCGGCATAGCCATCCGCTTGTGCGCGGGATGGGCCTGGTCGGCAAGAATCTGATGGGGATCGTCCTCGTTCTCCTCGGCATCATCATGGCGCTGCCGGGCGTGCCCGGGCAGGGCATCCTGGTGATGGTGATCGGCCTGACGCTGGTCGATTTTCCCGGCAAGCGTCGCCTGGAGCTGTGGTTCATCCGACGGCCGACGTTGCGCAAGGCGATCAACCGGTTGCGCGCCCGCTTTCACAAGCCGGCGCTGGAGCTGGATTGATCGGCTTCGCCGGGATCGCCATCCTGCTGGGCATCGCCTTCGCCGCGTCAAACAACCGTCGCCGGGCGCTGGACGCGCGCATCCTGCTGTGGGGTTTCGGGTTGCAGGTGGCCATCGCCTTGTTCGCCCTGCGCACGCCCGTCGGCGCCCAGCTGTTCGAGACGGCCAACGATCTGGCCAACGACTTTGTCGGTTTCGCTGACGCCGGTATTCGCTTTGTCTTCGGCGATTGGCCGGCGCAAACGGTGGTGCACACGACAACGGCTGACGGGCTTCGTCCGGTCAGCGTCGGGTTCGTGCTGGCGGTCAAGGTGCTGCCGCTCATCATCTTCGTGGCCAGCCTGATGGCCGTACTGTACCACCTGGGCATCATGCAGCGGCTGGTGACGGCGCTGGCGCGCGTGCTGTCGCGGACCATGCGCATCTCGGGCGCCGAGGCGCTGTCGACGGTGGGGGACATCTTCCTGGGCATGACCGAGGCGCCGCTGCTGGTCCGCCCCTACGTGGCGCGCATGACCGAGAGCGAGCTGTTCGCGGTGATGACCGCGGGCATGGCCACCATCGCCGGCAGCGTGCTTTTGGCCTATGTGGCCATGGGCGTTGACGCCGGTTATCTGGTGACGGCGTCGTTCATGAGCGCGCCCGCCGCCGTGATGATCGCAAAGATCATGATCCCCGAGACCGGCCAGCCGGAGACGTCGTCGGCGACCAGGGTGGAAATTGCCCGCCTCGACGTCAACATCTTCGATGCCGCCGCCCGCGGGGCCAGCGAAGGGTTGCACCTGGCGTTGAACGTGGGGGCCATGCTGATCGCCTTCGTGGCCTTGGTCAGCATGGTCGACCGGGGGTTTTCCGTCGTCGGCAATCTGTTCGGTCACGCCGAGCTGTCGCTGGGGCGCATCCTGGGCCTGCCGCTGACGCCGCTGGCGTATTGCATGGGCGTGCCCTGGTCGGAAGCGCCGTTCGTCGGGTCGCTGCTGGGGACCAAGACCGTGCTGAACGAATTTCTCGCCTATCAAATGATGACCCATCACCTGCCGGCGCTGTCGGCCAAGAGCGTGCGCATCGCCAGCTTTGCGCTGTGCGGGTTCGCCAACTTTGGCTCGCTGGCCATCATCCTGGGCGGTCTTGGTTCCATGGTGCCAGAGCGACGAGCTGACCTGGCGCGGCTTGGGCCCAAGTCGATTCTCGCCGGCTCGCTGGCCACGTTTCTTACCGGCACCATCGCTGGTATGATTGGACCGTAGGCGTTAGACGCTCCGGGGCGCGGGACGGCGATTGAAGGTATCGGGCGGCGCGTCCCGTTATTGCTCTTACATCCTTTGGACCGTTGTCTGTATCCAAGGAGACGCTCCCCATGACGCACGAGCCCCCGGTTGCATCGCCCGTGAGCCCTGTCCTGACCGGCATTGCCGTCGCCGTCGCCCTGGCGCTGTTCGCCCGGGAAGGCCGCGCCGAGCAGTTCGTCCTGCTGGACGCGATGATCGATTACACCTGGGATGACGCCGTCAATTCGTCACCTAGCAAGTCGCACTTTTACGTGAACGAAGGAAACTTCCTGAACAAGAACCGGCCGACCAACTGGTTGAGCCCGGTCGATTATCGCAACGGCACGTTGCACGTGCGCGCCGAGGTCTTCGTCAAGCCGCCCGGCACGCAGACCACGGGCTGGACGCTTTGCTACATCCCCAACGCCGGCGGTTACGGCTGCGCCGACACCACCTATTACACGTCCACGGGCGTCTGGGAGCGTGAGACGAAGATGACCGCCTGGTGGAACAACAGCCAGCTGCAGTGGGACAAGGGCGTCAAGCAGGTCGACATGATCTACGCCATCAACGACAGCGGCAGCGGACACATCACCAACTATCCCGAGCTGAAAGACAAGACCACGCCCACCAAGGTGCGCGTCACCATGGTGCAGGTCTCGGCTGGATCAACCTACGATCCCACGCTGCTCGGCTTTTCGAGCGACGGCGGCGCGCCGGACGCGGCCAAGCCGACCGATGGCGGCGCCACGGGGACGGGCGGCGCGATGGTGTCTGGCAGCGGCGGCGCGGACGGCAGCGGTGGCGCGATGGTTTCCGGCAGCGGCGGGGCGGACGGCAGCGGCGGCGCCGCGCCGAGCTCGTCCAGCGGTGGCTCCACGGGCGCGTCCACCGGCAGCGGCGGCAGTAGCAACAACCCGCCGTCCAAGCCGGGTTCGTCCGCCGGTTCAGGCAGCGTCACGGGTAGCTGCGCCATAGCGCCGTCATCCGGCGGCGGCGCTGTCACGGCGGGGCTCGCTCTCGGCCTCATCGTCTGGGCCCGTCGCCGACGCGCGTCCCGGACGCGGCGCTAGTCGCTGGGCGTTCGGCCGGCCGCCCGCTCGGCGTCGCAGGTCGGGCAGGGGCAGTTGGCGCGCAGGTCGCGGAAGCTGTAGATGCCGGTGTTGTGGCCGTCGCTCCAGTCGATGGTGATGGCGTACTGACCGACCAGGCCGATCCCTTTGGCCCGCACGGTCTCGGGCACCACCTTGGGATCCAGCAGCGGTCGGCCCGACGTCTCCTCGATGCACATGGCGCAGCGGCAGGATAATCGCAGATCGCGGGCGGTATAGATCGTCTCGTGGCCGCTGGGCCATTTCAGCGTGATCTTCGAGCGCAGCAGCCCGACGATCTCCTCGGGCATGCTCATGGGGTGCCGTCGCCGCTGCTGTTGCCTGGCAGGCGACCGGTGCGCCAGCGCAGCAGGAATTTCACCAGGGGCGCCACGTGCAGCGACTGGATCATCTCGCCACTGTCGATCAGCGCCTCGACGTCCGCGACGGGCGTGGGATGCAGGCGCAGGTCCTCGCTGAGGCCGGGATCGGGCGTGGCCATCGGCACGACATCCTGGGCCAGGAACGTGTACGTCAAATTCGTGGTCAGGGCAGGGTTCGCCGACAGCGTCATCAGCGGCGACCAGCGCCCGCCGCCGTAGCCGGTCTCTTCCAGCAGCTCGCGCCGGGCGGCCGCCTCCATCGACGTCTCGCCCGGGTCGGTGGTGCCGGCGGGGATCTCGTAATTGACCTGGCCGATGCCGTGCCGGTATTGCCGCAGCAGCAGCACCTTGTGATCCGTCGTCAGGGCCACGACGTTGACCCACGGGACATATTCCTGCACCCAGTACTCGGGGATCACGGTTCCGTTCGGCAACTGCACGCGTTCGACGCGCACCGTGTACCAGAACTTGCGCGAGACGTACTCGCTGGACAGGACCTTCCAGTGTTGCGGATCGTCGGGCAGGTGCAGCGGCATGTCAGCTGCCGGAGTCTATGATGCTTCGCGCGCGACGAAACACCGATTCCAGCATGGCCGGCGTCAGCTTGCCGGTGTTGGTGTTCTGCCGGCTGGGGTGATAGGCGCCCAGAAGCGTGGGCGGCCCCACGGGCAGCGCCACCTGGCAGCCGTGCCCGAACGCCGGTCGCGGGCGCAGGCGCGCCTGCGGGGCCACCGTCGCCAGGTGCGCCAGGTAGCCGTCAAAGCCGATCTTTCCCAGCGCCACCACCACGCGCAGCCGGGGCAGGGCGGCCAGCTCGGCCGTGAGGTGCGGTCGGCAGCGGGCGATCTCGTCGGGCGTCGGTTTGTTGTCGGGCGGCGCGCAGCGGACCACCGACAGGATGTATGCGTCGCGCAGCGAAAGGCCGTCGTCGGTCCGGCGCGAGGTGGCGATGTTGGCGAAACCGTTTCGCTGCAGCGCCCGCATCAAGAAATCGCCCGACCCGTCGCCGGTGAACACCCGACCGGTGCGGTTGGCGCCGTGCGCCGCCGGCGCCAGGCCGACCAGCAACAGCCGCGCGTCGGGATCGCCGAACCCGGGCACCGGCTTGGCCCAGTAGACGTCGTCGCGATGAGCGGCTTTTTTCTCGACGCCGATGCGCTGGCAGTAGCTGCGCAGACGGGGGCACAAGGCGCACGCCACGATCTCGGCGCGCACCTGCTCCAGATCGCTCAGCGTTTTTCCAGCGGATAGGCGGCTTCCCGCCAGGCGCGGATGCCCCCGTCCATCGACAGCACGTTTTCGTAACCCATCTTGCGCAGGCTGTGAGCCGCCAGCGCCGACCGAAAGCCGCCGCCGCAGTAAAGGACGATGGGCGCGTGCTTGTCGGGGATCAGGGTTTCGATGTCTCGTTCCAAGACGCCGCGGCCGATGTGGCGCGCCCCCTTGGCGTGGTCCTGCGCGAATTCGTGGTCTTCGCGCACGTCGATGAAATGGAATTTCTCGCCGCGTTCCAGACGGGTCCTGACGTCGGCGATGTTGCACTCGCGGATATTTTTTTTGGCGTCCTCGACCAGCGCGAGAAAACCGGGACTGTGTTTCATGGCAGGAATTAGCCTAACGCACAAATGTCGATTTGACAGCAGAAGCAGAGGTTCTTACGGTGGGTTCTACCGTGTCCGAAAAGAAGGATTTTTACGAAGTGCTTGGCGTCGCCCGTGGCGCCGATGCCGCAGAGCTGAAACGCGCCTACCGCAAGCTGGCCATGGAGCTGCATCCCGACCGCAACCCCGGCGACGCCGCCTCGGAAGCGCAGTTCAAAGAGGCCTCGGAGGCTTACCAGGTCTTGAGCGATCCGCAGAAGCGCGCCCATTACGACCGCTTCGGCCATGCCGGTCCGGCGGGTGGTTTTGGCCAGGGCTTCGCCGATGTGGGGGACATCTTCTCGGCGTTTTCCGACGTCTTCGGCGATATCTTTCGCGGCCCGGGCGGCGCCGGCGGCGGTCGCCGCGGTCCAGGCCGGGGCGCCGACATCGAAACGCGCCTGGACATCACGTTCGCCGAGGCGGCCACCGGCGTCACGAAGGACGTCAACGTGCGCCGGCGCGCCCCCTGCGAGACCTGCCAGGGCAGCGGCGCCAAGCCGGGCTCGGCGCCCGAGGTGTGCCAGCAGTGCGGCGGGCGCGGCCAGGTGATGCACTCGCAGGGCTTCCTGATGATCTCCACCACCTGCCCTATCTGCCGCGGCGAGGGGCGGGTCATCCGCACGCCCTGCGCCGATTGCGACGGGTCCGGCGTCACCCACCAGGAGGAGACGTTGCAGATCGCCATCCCGGCCGGCGTCGACGACAACGCCACGCTGCGCCTGATGGGGCGCGGCGAGGCGGGCGGGCGCGGCGGTCGGGCGGGCAACCTGTACGTGGTGTTGCACGTCGAAGACGATCCGCGCTTTGAACGCGACGGCGCCGATCTTCACACCGAGGTGGCGGTCAGCTTTCCGCAGCTGGCCCTGGGCGACAAGGTGACGGTCCCGACCATTGACGCCGAGGCCGAGCTGGAGATCCCCCCCGGCACGCAACCGGGCGAGACGTTGCGCCTACGCGGGCGCGGCATGCCGCGGCTGGAAGAGCGCGGCAACGGCGACATCATCGCCCACGTCAAGCTGGTGGTTCCGAGGACGCTGTCCAAGGACGAGGAACAGCACCTGCGCGCCTATGCTGCCTCCGGCGGCCAGAGCGTCAGCCCGGAGCGCTCCGGGCTTTTCGGCCGCAAGAAGAAAAAGTAAGCGCCGGCGTCAGCGCTTGTCGGCGGTGTGCGTCTCGGGCGGGGCGCGGCCCCCCGGCAAAGCCAGCGGCACGTCCGGCACCGGGTTGTCAGCGTACAGCCACGAATAGGCAAAGTACGACGCCAGAACGCGCTTGGTGTAGTTGCGCGTCTCGTCGACGCGGATGCTCTCCATGAACTCGTCCATGGCCAGGCCACCGCGCTCCGCCAGCCAGCTCTCGACGGCGCGCTCGCCGGCGTTATAGCCGGCGATCACCAGCGGCGCCGCGCCGCCGAAGTGCTTCCACAGAAAGCCGAGGAACCGCGACCCGTACTCAAGGTTCTTCACCGGGTCCATCAGCACCTCGCGGTTGACCGGGGCACGGTTGGCGAACCGCTGGGCCGTCTTGATCAGCATCTGCGTCAGCCCGATGGCGTTGGCGAACGATTCAATGCGCGGCGAAAAGGCGCTCTCCTCGCGAATGATGGCCAGCTGCAACGCCTCCGGCAGATCGTTGGCCTGGGCGTTCTTGCTGACCAGATGAGGGAAGGCGCGCGGGTACGACAGCTTCCATTTCGCCTCGCCCAGCTCTTTGGGATAGTCCAGGCGATAGCGCGTCAGCGTATAGCGCGGGATGGAATGCGAGGCGCTCCAGACGCCGCCCCGGTCCAGCAAGATGGCGGCGATCCACAGCAGATCTTCCTCGTCGTTGTCGGAGGCGCTGTCGGCCTCGCCGTCCGCTTTTGCCCGCCGGTGCTTTTCCCCGGTGGTCGACAGGCCCAGCTTGTTCAGCTCGCGCCGGGCGTCGCTGCCCAGGCCCATGCGGGCCAGCTCGACCGCTCGCTGGAACCCGGCGTCGCCGAACAGCGGGCGGGCGGCAAACGTCCAGCGCGCCGGGCGGTGAATCGGTTTGCGCAGATCGGCGATCAGCGTGGCGCGGGCCTTGGGCGCCACCTCGCGCAGGCGGGCCAGCGACAGCAGCGCATAGACCGACAGCGGGTACTCGCGAACCGCCCGTTCGTACCAGCCGGCCGCGTCGCTGTTCTTCCCCTGGCGTTCCAGGACGCGCGCCTTCCAGTACGGCGTTCGCCCCTCCGCGTACCAGATGTCTTCGTGTGGAACCAGACGCAAGGTCTCGTCCAGCCAGTGCAGGGCGTCGTCGTATCGCTGGCCCCGCCAGGCGGCGAAGGCCAGGCGCCACAGCGCTTCGTTCAGCAGATCGCCCTTCGGATATCGTTCGACCACCGCGGCCAGCAGCTTGTTCGATTCCTCCTCATCGCCGCCGTCGGCCACCAGCTCGGCCGCCCGGACGCGCGCGTCGTCGGCATAGCTGTGCTCGGGGTGTTCGCTTTCCAGGCGCGCGAACCGGGCCAGTGCGGTTTCGCGGAAGGTCTTCAACTGGCTTTCGTCCACGCCGCTCTGAAACGTCATCGAACCAAAGCAGCGTCCGGCCTGGAACAGGGACTTGGCGTGCAGGTCGCGGTTGTCGACGCGGGCGCAGGCTGCCTCGGCGTCATCGAACAGGGGCGCCGCGCGCGAGCGCTGGCGTTGCTTCCAGACTGACTGCGCGCGGTGATAGCGCGCCCGACACTCGAGGTCGCGATCCAGCCCGGGCGCGGTCAGCGCGGCGGCAAAGGCCGCCTCCGATTCGCCGTTGCGGTTGCGGTCAAACAGCGACATCCCGCGCGCCACCCATTCGCCGGCGGTGTGCGTGCGCACCAGGTTCGCCTCGTAAGGCGGCAGCGACTGGGCCAGCGCCGCCAGACGATCCGCCGCGCCGGCCGCCCACGGTTCCAGCGGCGCCTCGGACCAGACCCGTCGATAAAGGGCGCTCACGTCGGCCAGAACCTCGGCGGCGCCGCCTGGCTGGGCGGCGGCGAGCTTCTCCATCGCCTCGGCCTTCTTGAACAGCAGCTCGGCGCGGGTGGCGCTGGTCGGCCGGTCCAGCGCGCCGCCGATCGCCGCCAGGGCGTCCGTCCATCGCCCCAGCGATCGCAAGGCGTCTATGCGAACGGGAATCGCGTCGGCTTCGGCAACGGCGCCTTTGGGCACGCGCGCCGCCCAGTCCAGCGCGCCGGCGGCGTCGCCGTGCCGCAGGCGGCAGCGGGCGGCGTGGTAGGCGTGATAGGCGGCCAGCTTTGGATAGGTGCGGTAAAGCTCCTCGAACAGCGCGCCCGCGTCCGCCCACTTCGACTGGTTCTCCTTGGCCAGCGCGAGGAGATAGGTCGCCGCCAGGCGCTCTGGCGCGGCCGCGGGCAATTTCTTGATGGCGCGACCCAGCGCCGCCTCTGCCGCTGCCCAGTCCTCACTGCGGTACAGCTCGACGGCGGCCTTGGCGGGACCGTCGGTGAAGAACGGCTCCAGCCAGTGCGGGTCAAAGGCGACCGGTTTGCCGGTGTGGGGCGGGCGGGGGGCCGGATCGGCCGGCGCCTTGTCGTCTTCGTCCTGCCGCCGGGCAAACGCGTCGCCTCCCAGCGCGGTCACCGTCGCCAGGCACACCGCGGGCAACAGCGTGGATCGGGGAAATCTCACAAATTGAGAGTACGAACCGTTGCCCCCTACTGCAAATAAAGCGGCACGCGGCACGAACGGGGCAGCAGCGAAGCCGCTCAGACGCCGGTGGGGCTGACGTACACGCTGAGGCGGTTGCGGCCGCCGTTCTTCGACTTGTAAAGGGCGGTGTCGGCGGCGCTGATCAGCTGGTTGGCGTCCTTGATGGACGGATCGGGCAGGGTGGCCAGTCCCAGGCTGATGGTCACCGGGATGCGCTTGCTTTCATACAGGAAGGGCATCCCCTCGACGGCCCGGCGCATTCGTTCGCCGACAATCTGTCCTTGCGCCGAGTCGGCGCCGCGGCAGATGACGCCGAACTCCTCGCCGCCATAGCGGGCGAACACGTCTTCCACTCGCAGCGACCCCGCCATCAGGTTCGAAAGCTCGGACAGCACATAGTCGCCGGCCTGGTGACCGTGGGTGTCGTTCACCTTCTTGAAGTGGTCGATGTCGAACAGCAACAGCGACAGCGGTGCCGAATGACGGGCAGAGAAGGTGAACTCGCTCTCCAGCCGGTCGGTGAAATATTTCTTGTTGAAGGCGCGGGTCAGCCCGTCGCGCAGGGCCGATTCGTACATCTGCTTCTGGAAGATCTCGTCCAGGTTGTCGTGGTACGTGAACTTCAAGATCGTCGTCGAGCCGACCAGGATCTTGTCACCGTCCACCAGCTCCTTGCGGTCGACCTTGAGGC
The DNA here is from genome assembly GCA_034666225.1 of Myxococcales bacterium. Classification (GTDB taxonomy): domain Bacteria; phylum Myxococcota_A; class Polyangia; order Fen-1088; family Fen-1088; genus DATKEU01. Next base: position 1,160 of record JAXDMH010000377.1, on the reverse strand, counting down.
CATTGCAGTAGGTGCCGTTGGTCGATCCCAGGTCTTCCAGATGAACCCGGTCGCCCTGAATGACCAGCTGCGCGTGCTCGCGTGAGATGCCGTCGTCCATCAAACGAATCTGCGCCTTCTGGCCGCGGCCGATGATGGTCTGCTCGGTCTCGATCTTGTACATCTCGCCGACGCTGGTGCCAGCCAGGACCACCAGATACGCGCGGTCACGCTTGCCCCCTTCCGGGGCAGCAGGCGCCTCGAACATGCGCGTATTTTCGTCGACAGCCATCAGGAACACTGGCCCGCGCGAGTCGTCATGGCTCGCAGGAGGGTCATCTTAACACAATCCGCCATTGTCAGTCTTACCCTCATGCCGCCGCTGCCGGTCCCAGGAGCGCCCGGGCGAAGGACTGCAGCCGCTGTCCCCGCGCGCCCAGCGTCTGCGCCGCGGCCGTCGCCTCGCCAATCAGGACCGCCAACCGATCACGAGCCACCGCCGCATGGGTCACATGATCTGCATCGTCAAGATCGTCGGCGTGCTGAAATGCAATTCCGTAACGTTGGCCAAACTCCGACAAAGCGCGCTGCTGTCGGTCATCGGCCCCCGCGACCGCGCCGCCGATCTCCAGCGCCGCCCGGAACAGCGCCGCCGTCTTTTCGTCGTGCAGCCGCTCGAGATCGCCGATCGTCGTCGGGGCGGCCTCGCCCAGGTCCCGGGCCTGGCCCCGCACCATTCCGCTGATCCCCGCACCTTGGGCGAGCGCCAGGGCGGCGCGCAAGAAATCGCCTGGCCGCTGGGCGCGCGCGCCGGCCAGGGCGATCCACTCGAAGGCCAGCGTCAAGAGCGCGTCGCCGGCCAGGATCGCCGTCGCCTCGCCGAAAACCTTGTGATTGCTGGGGCGGCCGCGCCGGAAATCGTCGTCGTCCATCGCCGGCAGGTCGTCGTGAATCAGCGAGTAGCAGTGGACGAGTTCGATCGAAACACAGCCAATACGCATCGATTCGTCGACCTCGCCCGCCACCGCTTCGGCGGCGGCCAGGGCCAGCAGGGGACGTAGCCGTTTGCCGGGTGACAGCAGCGAGTACCGGACGGATTCGATCAGGCGACCGGGGTCGCCGTCCGCCTTGATGGCGTCCAGCTGGCGGGCGAGCAGCGCATCGACCTCGGCCCGTCGGGC
>JAXDMH010000376.1:0-8054 GCA_034666225.1 Myxococcales bacterium | reverse complement strand
CAGCGAGATCGCCCGCGGACGAGCGATTCTTCCCGCGAACATCAATCACCCGGAGATCGAGCCGATGATCATCGGGCGCGGTTTCAAGGTGAAGATCAACGCCAACATCGGCAACTCGGCGGTGTCGTCGTCCATCGGCGAAGAGGTGGACAAGCTGCGCTGGTCGGTGAAGTGGGGCGCCGACACGGTGATGGATCTGTCCACCGGCCGCAACATTCACGAGACGCGCGAATGGATCGTGCGCAATTCGCCGGTGCCGATCGGAACGGTGCCTATCTACCAGGCGCTGGAGAAGGTCGACGGCAAGGCGGAAGACCTGACCATCGATCTGTTCATCGACACGCTGATCGAACAGGCCGAGCAGGGCGTGGATTACTTCACCATCCACGCCGGCGTGCTGTTGCGATACGTCCCGCTGACGGCGCGACGGGTGACGGGGATCGTGTCGCGCGGCGGATCGATCATGGCCAAGTGGTGCCTGGCCCATCACCGGGAGAATTTTCTTTATACAGAGTTCGAACGCATCTGCGCGGTGATGAAGAAGTACGACGTCGCCTTCAGCCTGGGCGACGGTCTGCGCCCGGGCTGCATCGCCGACGCCAACGACGAAGCGCAATTCGCCGAGCTGACCACGCTGGGTGAGCTCACCGAGGTGGCCTGGAAGCACGACGTGCAGGTGATGATCGAAGGCCCCGGCCACGTGCCCATGCACAAGATCAAAGAGAACATGGACAAGCAGCTGACCATCTGCCACGAGGCCCCGTTCTACACGCTGGGACCGCTGGTCACGGACATCGCCCCCGGTTACGACCACATCACCTCGGCGATCGGCGCCGCCATGATCGGTTGGTACGGGACGGCCATGCTTTGCTATGTGACGCCCAAGGAGCACCTGGGTCTGCCCAATCGCAAGGACGTCAAGGACGGCGTCATCGCTTACAAGATCGCGGCGCACGCCGCTGACCTGGCCAAGGGGCACCCGGGAGCGCAGGAACGCGACAACGCGCTGTCGAAGGCGCGGTTCGAATTCCGCTGGGAGGATCAGTTCAACCTGTCGCTGGATCCGGACACCGCGCGCGAGTTTCACGACGAGACGCTGCCGGCCCCGGCCGCCAAGGGGGCGCATTTCTGTTCGATGTGCGGGCCCCACTTCTGTTCGATGAAGATCACCCAGGACGTGCGCGAATACGCCGAGAGCCTGGGGATGGCGCCGGATAAAGCGCTGGAAGAGGGGATGCGCGAGAAGGCCGCGGCCTTCAAGGAAGGTGGCCAGCACCTTTATGCTGCGGGCGACGCTGCCATCGCTGCCGCTGCGCCGGTCGCTGCCGCTGCGGTCGCCGCCGTCGCCGGACCGCAGGAGCCGTGACCCAACGATGAACGCGGGGCGATCGTTTGCGGCCGCTTTGATCGGGTCGACAGGTCTTTTTGCCGTTGCCGTGGTCATCGCGGTGGTCGGCGCCGCCGGCTGCACCAGCGCCGGCGACGATCCTGGACCGGCAGTGCCGGTCCAGCCGGCCGGGATCTACGCGCAGATGTGCGTGCGCTGCCACGGGCCGGAAGGCCACGGCGATCCGGAAATAAAAAAGACGCTGCCCAACGTGCGCGATTTCGCCGACCCGGTCTTTCAGGCCACCGCCAGCTATGAAGACATCGGCCGCGTGATCATGACCGGCAAGGGCCAGATGCCGGCCTTTGGCGCGGCGCTGAGCCCCCCCAAGATCCAGGCGCTTTCGGGCTACGTCAAACGCCTGGGCAAATCGGCGCCGCCGCACTAAAATCCTCGGCCTCATGCGCATGCACGCTGGCTTACGGTTTCCCCTGCGAATGCCGTCCGCTTCCCGTTTGGCCGGTGCCTGCGCGCTGGCAGCTTGCGCGCTGGCCTTCGGGATGTCCGGCGGGCTGGCGCAGGCGAGTGATTACACCAAGGTCTATGCCGAGGGGCTGCGCCATTCGCGAAAGGCCGCCGCTCTTGCGGGAGCGAACAACTGCAAGGCAGCGGTGCCGGAATACACGAAGGCCCTGCACCTGCTGAAAGACCCGGTGCTGTTGTTCAACCGCGCCGAGTGTTATCGAACCCTGGGCGACCGCGACGCGGCGCTGGCCGACTATCGCCGCTTCCTGGTCGAAATGCCCAGCGCGCCGAACCGGGCGCGGGTCGAGGCGCACATCGCCACGCTGGCGGCGGCTGCCCGACCGGCGGTGCCGGTCGCTCCGGTTGCGGAGCCCGCCGCTCCTATTATCGATGCGCCGTCCCCGAGGGGATCGGCTCTGGATGCGCCGTCCCCGAGGGGACCGGCTCTGGATGCGCCGCCGGTCGCCGCCAAGGCGCCTGATCAAAGTGTGGGCCGCCCGCACATCGATCTGGACGAACGTCCGGCCGATCGGCAGCCCCCGTCGCCCGGGATGGACCTCGTTCGTTACGACCCGGCGCCGATGCCGCTTGGCAATCAGGACGCCGAGGTGCACCGTGGGGTGACCAGTCGATGGTGGTTTTGGACGACGATCGCGGCGGTGATTGTCGGTGGTGGCGTGGCGACTTACTTTGTTCTCCGCTCTGATGGGACGGATATTCCGCCGTCGGCGCTGGGCAACGTTCGATTCTAGGACTTTCATGACTCGACTAACTTTGGGACTGCGTGCGGCGTGTATGGCCCTGGCGCTTTCGGGCGCGCTGGTGGGTCTGGCGGGTGGGTGCTCGGACACCAAGACCGTCGTTTTTGTCAACGTCACCGGAGACGCCACCGGCATCTCGCAGTTGAAGGTGGTGCTGGCGACCGCTGGATTGTCCACGACCTTCTTCATTCCTTCACCGCCACCGAAAGAGCTGTTCTCGCTGCCGACCAACTTCACCGTGGAGATGGATCCGTCGCGTCAGGGCGATCTGACGGTGGACATCGAGGCTCAGGACGCGGCCGGGCAAAAACTGGCCAGCGGTTCCGGCATCTTGACGAACATCAACGTCGGCCACCGGAACGAGATGGACGTGGCGTTGACGACGGACACTCCGCCGGGGGGCGGCGACGATGGCGGCGTGCCGGGCGACGACGGCGGCACCGACGCGGCCAGCGGCGATGTGCCCGCCGAGACACATGACGACGTGGACGGCGGGGCGCCGGAGATCATCGCGGCTGACACCGGCGACGAGACCGGTCCCGAGGCGGGCGACGACGGCGGTGTCGCCGGCGACGACGCCGCCGACGACGACGCCAGCGCACCACCATGACCATCGCGCTTCGTGTTCTCTCCGAAGGCCCGGCCGCCGCTGACAGCGTCGGCGGCGGCGCTCGCACGGATCAGCCTGACGACTGGCGCTGGCAGCTTCGCCACCGCATCACCACCAAGGAAGAGATCGCGGCGCGGTTGCCCCTGACGCCCGAGGAAGAGGCTGGCCTGGACGCGGCGCCCGGGCACTTCCGGGTCGCGGTGACGCCCTATTACTTCTCGCTGATCGATCGTGACCACCCCTCCTGCCCGGTGCGCATGCAGGTGATCCCTCGCGGGCGCGAGCTGGTGAATGAACCGGGGGATCTGGTCGATCCGCTGGGCGAGGACGCGCACTCGCCGGCGACGGGGATCTTTCACCGCTACCCCGATCGCTGCCTGCTGCTGGCCCTCGACCGCTGCGCGATCTATTGCCGTCACTGCAACCGCCGGCGGCTGGTCGGACAGGAGGAATCGCCCATCTCGCGTGACGACCTGGCGGCGGCCCTCGACTACATCCGGCGCACGCCGGCCATCCGCGACGTGCTGATCTCGGGCGGCGATCCGCTGACCTTGTCGACGAACCGGCTGGAAGAGATCGTGGCGGGGGTGCGCGCCATCCCCCACGTCGAGATCGTGCGCATCGGGACGCGCGTCCCGGTGGTGCTGCCCATGCGCGTCGACGACGAGCTGTGCGCGATGTTGCGGCGGTATCACCCGCTGTTCATCAACACGCACTTCAATCACCCCAAGGAGCTGACGCCGCAAGCGCGCGCCGCGTGCGAGCGCCTGGCCGACGCCGGGATCCCTCTCGGAAATCAGACCGTGCTGCTGCGGGGGGTGAACTCGTCAGCGCGCGTGATGCGCAAGCTGTTCACCGAACTTTTGCGCTGCCGCGTGCGCCCATACTACCTGTTCCAGGGCGACGTCGCCGCCGGGACGTCGCACCTGCGCACCTCCGTCGAGACCGGCATCGAGATCATGCAGCAGCTGCGCGGCCACATCTCTGGCCTGGCGGTGCCCCACCTGGTGATCGACACGCCGGGCGGCATGGGCAAGGTCAACATCGGCCCCGACTATGTCGTGGCCCGCGGCGAAGACCACTGGACCCTTCGCAACTATGAAGGCCGCCTGGTCGACTATCCCCAGCCCATGGAAAAAGACGCGACCTGCGCCTACGACCAAATCTACTTCGGCGACTGATTAGCCTTCGCGGCGTCTAGCCTTCCAGGCCGGCGCTGGGGCAGAAGGGGGCCAGCGTACACGAGGCGCAGTTGGGTTTGCGGGCGAAGCAGACACGGCGGCCGTGCCAGATCAGCTGGTGGGAAAAGCGGATCCAGTTGTCGTGCGGGATGACCTTCATCAGGTCCTGCTCGATGTTTTTCACCTCGGCCGATCGGGTGAGACCGAGGCGCATGCTCAGGCGCTGGACGTGCGTGTCGACGACGACGCCCTCGGCCAGGCCGAAGGCGGTCCCCAGCACCACGCTGGCGGTCTTGCGCGCCACGCCCGGCAGCTTGGTCAGCTCGGCCAGGGTTCGTGGCACCTGGCCGCCGTAAAGTTGCATCACACCCTGGGCGGTTCCTTTCAAACTCTTGGCTTTTTGTCGGTAGAAACCGGTCGAACGGATCAGGTTCTCCAGTTCGGGCAGGCGGGCCTTGGCCATCGACGGCGCGTCGGGAAAACGTTTGAACAGCGCCGGCGTCACCTTGTTGACCCGTTCATCGGTGGTCTGCGCCGAGAGGATGGTGGCGCAGAGAAGCTGGAAAGGCGTCTCGCGGTCCAGCTCGCAGTCGACATCGGGATAGGCCTCTTCCAGGCCGTCGATGATCGATCGAACGCGCGCTGGATCAGGCGGCCAGGGGCCGCGGCGCGGTTTGCGCGTCGCCTTGGTGATCACCTTCTGCAGTCCGCGAGGCATCGAGCGGGTTATAACATCGCCGCCCATGGACGAAACGCCGGAGGAGCTGGAGCAGATCCGTCGCGACGCCGACCGGATTGACGTGCATCAGTACCGAAAGCGATTTCGGATCATGAAGGCCATCGGTCTGGGCGCCGCGATGGCGGGCCTGGTCTGGTTGGTCCTGGCCATGCTGGACGGGCGACGAAATCCCTGCGAACGCGTGCGTGACCACTTCTGCCGCCAGGATCCCAAGGGGACGCTGTGCCAGACGTACCACGGGGTCTGGCAGGAATCGATGCACGACGACAGTCCAGCGATGCGGGGCAACATCCGGTCGCAATGCCAGTCCAAGATCGACCGCCTGAAAGAGGAAGACGGCGTGACGGTGCGCTGAGGGAACAGCTGCCGCGGAACACTGTTCCCCCCCAAGTCACGCCTCAGGGTCGAAAGGAGACCGACCATGACCCTGAGAACCAACCTGAGACTCCGGACCGCTCACCTCGAACCCTCGAAGGGTTCCAGACTTCCCACCATGGAACGCCGGCGGCAAAGCCGCCTGCGTTCTTACGCGCCTGTCTTCACCCTGCTGGCCACCGTGCTGCTGCCCGCCGTTGCCGTTTCCGCAAAGGCGGGCACTCCGGCGGAGACGGCCCGCGCCGAGATCGTCGCCGCCTATGGCTTTCTGCCCGGCTTCTTCAAGGCGCTGCCGGACAACGCCCTGCCTGGCGCCTGGGCGGAGATGAAACAGTTTCAAGACGGCACCACCGCGCTGCCCAACAAGATCAAAGACCTGATCGGGCTGGCGGTGGCCGCCCAGGCCGGCGCGCGCGGCAGCGTGTACGCGTACTCGCGTTGCGCGCAGGCCTTCGGAGCGACCGAGGCCGAGGTGAAGGAGTCGGTGACCATGGCGGCGTTGACCCGCCACTGGAGCACCATCTTCAACGGCCTGCTGCTGGACGAAACCAAGTACCGGGCCGACACCGCCAGGATGGTCGACTACCTGACCAAGATGGCCACCGGGAAGGTGCCACCGCCCAAGCCCATCGCTATCACCGACGCCCGTTCGGCCCTGGACGACGCCAAGCAGATGTTTGGGTTCGTGCCCGACTTCGTGCAGCGGGTCCCCGCGGAGGCACTGCCGGGCGCCTGGCTGGAGCTGAAGAGCGTGGAGATGAACCCGGAGACCGCCATCGCCGGCAAGTACAAGAGCCTGATCGGCCTGGCCGTGGCGTCGCAGATTCCCTGCCGTTACTGCGTCATCGCCGACACCGAGTTCGCCAAGCTGGATGGCGCCACCGACCGGGAGATCAACGAAGCCATCACCATGGCGGGACTGGCGCGCCACTGGATCACGCTGGGCGATGGTCTGCAGATCGACGAAAAGCAGTTCCGCCGCGACATCGACCGGCTGGTGCAGGGCGCGGGTGCCACGAAGACGGCGGCGGTGGTGCGGCACTGATCGCTCGACGGGCTGGTTGCACGGGAGGCTGGGCCCTCCCGTGAGCCACATGCGCTGGACACCAGGGGCGGGGGCGTGGGAAATGGCGGGGGTGGGTGCGCCGACGCGACGGCTTTTTGTGGGGCGCGAGCGCGAGATCGAGGAGCTGGCCAGTGGGTTGGACGAGGCAGTGGGCGGGCGAGGCGGTCTGTTTCTGGTGGTGGGGGCGGCGGGAATGGGAAAGACCCGGCTGGCGGACGAGGTCAGTCGGGTGGCCCATGCGCGGGGGGTGCGGGTGTTGTGGGGGCGGTGCTGGGAGACCGGCGGAGCCCCCGCCTACTGGCCCTGGATCCAGGTCCTGCGCGAGGTGGTTCGCACCGACGGTGCGCCGCAGGGACTGGAGGCGCGACCGCTGTCCCAGCTTTTGCCCGAGGCATTCGCGGGCGGCGACGGCGGCAACGCCAACACGGTCGATCCGGCGGCAGAGCGCTTTCAGTTGTTTCAGGCGGCGGTGGCTGTGTTGCGGGCCGCCGCGGAACGGACGCCTCTGTTGTTGATCTTCGACGATCTGCACGCCGCCGACCCATCGTCGTTGACGCTGTTGCACTTCGTGGCGCGTAACCTGCGCGGTCTGCGGGTGGCCATTGTCGGCGCCTATCGCGACGAAGAGGCGCGACTGTCGACGACGGTCGGGCCGTTGCTCGTCGACATCGCTCGCGAAGGCGCCTACCTGCCGCTGGCGGCGCTGGCCCACACGGATGTCGCGTCGCTGGTGAACGCCGCGGCCGGCCAGGATGCCTCGCCCGCGCTGCTGGCCGCCATCGAGCGGGCCTGCGAAGGCAATCCGCTGTTTGTCAGCGAGCTGCTACGCTTGATGGTCCAGCGTGGGGATTTTGCCCGTCCCTCCGAGGCCAACCCGCAGACGCTGCCCATTCCCGACACGGTCAAGGAGGTGATCAGCCGTCGCATCGCCCGCTTGCCGTCAGAGACGCGGGCGGTTCTGGAAATTGCGGCGGTGGTCGGCCGCGATTTCGCGACGGGATCCGTCTCCGACATCCTGGGCCTGTCGCCGCCCGTCGTCGAGGATCGCCTGATCGATGCGGAGCGGGGCGGTCTCATCGGCGCGACCGGGGCGCAGACCTGGCGGTTCTCGCATGTCCTGGTCTGCGAGGCCTTGTACCGCGACACCCCGCGCGAGCGGCGCGCGGACCTGCATCTGCAGATCGCTGAGGTTCTGCAACGTGGGCCCGCCGGGCGCGGCCAGACGGCGGCGGAGGTGGCCCATCATCGCCTGGCGGCGCTGCCGGCCGGCGACGCCGCCCTTGCGGCGGCTGCGGCCCGCGAGGCGGCGGAACGGGCCATGGGCATGCTGGCATTCGAGGATGCGGCCCTGCTGTTTGAAAAGGCCGAGCAGGCGCTGGCTGCATCGCGCCCGGCGGATGCCCACGCCATCTGCGAGCTGAAGCTGGACGCGGCGCTGGCGCACATGCGGGCGGGCGCGGTGGTCAAGGG
>JAXDMH010000375.1:0-9589 GCA_034666225.1 Myxococcales bacterium | reverse complement strand
CGTCTGCGCATCCTTGATGATCCGCGCCCGCGTCAAATAAAGCCGCCCCCAAGACGCCACACCCACCGTCGCCGCCACACTGACCGCGATCAGCCATATCTTCGTCCGGATCGTCATCGCGTACCCGGCATATGGCTAAACCCGCGCATAGCAATCCGCAGAGTATAGCGGCGCTGCAAAATCAAGACTCGCCCATGTTCGAAGGGAGCGAGCGAAGGCGGCTTTGCCGCCGCAGCGAGGGGGCTTGGGGTGCGCGAGCGGCAGCGAGCCGTACCCCAAACACAACGAAACCCCCGGCATGCAAAGCACACCGGGGGCTTAAACTGGCGCCTCTCAGTCGAGTGACTGAGTCTTGCCAGGGATAACTACTTCTTCTCTTCTTCCTTCTTCTCGCCACCCTCTGCCTTCTTGCCCTTCTTGGCCTTCTTCTCCTTCTTCTCACCGGCGGGGGCGTCGCCCGCGGGGGCCGGATCAGCGGCCTTGGCCACGGTCCAGGTGGTGGGGAGCATCACGGCCAGGGCGAGGAAGATAGAACGAACAAGCGTCATGGGAAACTCCTGGATGGGGTTATCGGAACGGAGCCGAAGCTCCACTGCGAGTCGCGGACGTTGCAGCGGTCATGCCACGGCACGGCGACCGCTCAGACCCCGCGTTCTCGCGGTTTCGGGTGAGGCGAACCTGCTCAGCGAACGATCCCGTGAGGCGATCTTGCCAACATCCTTGGTAGACGTGTGGCGATCCGCCTCATGAGGGATGCGTGCGGCTACTTGCCCGGGGCGGTCAGAATCGCGATGTGATTGGCGCCGGCCTTCTTGGCGACCGACATGATGTCGACCGCCGCGCCGAGAAGGACGTTCTTGTCGCCTCTGATCAGCAGCGTTTCGGAACCTACGTCGGTCAGCGCCTTGTGGATCTCGGCCTCCAGGTTCGCCACCTCGATCTTCTTGGCGCCCAGATAGACCTCGTTGCTCTTGGTGACGGTCAAGACGGGATCGCTGCGCCGCTGCGACACCGGTCCGGCGGTGTTCGCTTTGGGCAGCACCACTTTCATGCCGGCGCGCGACGACGCTTCCGATTCGACCAGCGCCGTCGAGGTCACCATGAAGATGATCAGCAGCACCAGGAAGACGTCCGTCAGCGGCGTGATGTTGATCTCGGCGACGACGCTCTCCGACGCCGTCTCCGCCTCGCCACCCTCGCCGAGGGTCGCGTCTTCCATTTGAATGTTGATGGCCATGTTCGCCTTTGATGCGGGCTGCGCTGTCAGACCGGCGCGCTGGTGGGGACGGTGGCGGCGGGTTCAGTCGGCGTCGTGCTGGCGCCGGGCGGCGTCGCAACGGCCGCGGTTCCCGACCGCCCCTTGGCCAGCTCGCCCAGGGCAGTGAGGAACTCCTCGCAGAACAGTTTGTAGTGCAGGGCCAGCGTGTTCACGCGCGAGACGAAATAGTTGTAGGCGATGACCGCGTAGATGGCGACCAGCAACCCCGCCGCCGTGGCCACCAGCGCCGCCGCGATTCCCTGCGACACCACCTTGAATCCGCCCGTCCCCGCCACCGACATCGATTGAAAGGCCTTCAAGATGCCGACCACCGTGCCGAACAGACCGACGAACGGCGCTGACGACCCGACGGTGCCCAGCGCCCACAGATAACGTTTGAACGACAGCACCGCCGCCGCGCGCTGCGAGGTGACCGCCTCGGTGGTCTTGTGCGGTGTCTTCTGGAAGACCTGCAGCCCGCGCTCGAAAACCTCCGCCAGAGGAACGGCGGACATCTCGCACAGCGCCGCCGCCTTGCCCAGATCGCCCGCTCCCAGCGCGTCGACGACGCGATTCTTGAACGCCTCCGATTTTGGCAGGACGTTCCACAGGGCGTAAAGGCGTTCGCAGATGACGGTGAGGCCAGCCAGCGACCACAAGAGCAGCAGCGACAAGATCACCCACTCGTCGCGCACCAAGTTCCGAACCATCTCCCAAGACATGGAAGAAAAGTGTACCGCGGAACATGGGCGGGCGCTCTCGATCTGGCTGCCCTGGGCGTCCGGGACGGTTTTCCCCTAAAATCCTGCCGTGGCCACCACCCTGCCGGAAGTTCCCGTCGCGGCTTCCCTGCGCACGGCGGCCTGCGCCCTGGGCGCGGTGGTGCTGGCCGAGCTGTCGCTGACGCTGCTGGAGGCGCTGCTGGTCTGGGCGCCGTTGGTGGCGCTGGCCGGACAGTCCCTGCGCGACAGCGGCGAGACGCCCCGGATCGTCGCCGTCATGCTGGTGCTGCTGGTGCTGACCTGGGCGCGGGCCACCGATCGCATGCGTCCGGTGCTGGCGGCGCGGGCCACCAAGCTGCGCGGTCTGCCGCTGACCGCGGCGGCCGAGGAAGCGGCGCAACGGGCGATGGCGCGCACGCCGCTGGAGATGGCCGGTCTTCGCTGGGTGCTGTGGACGGCGCTGTCCGTGGGCGTGGCGTGGATGCTGGCGGCGCGAAATCTTCTGGCCTGGCCATCGGCGGTGGGCGTCGCCTGCGTCGGACTTCTGCACGCCGGCGGCGCCGCGGCCATTCGCGCGCTTTTCTGGGAGCGCCTGCTGGATCCGGTGCAGGCCACCATCCTGCCCAATCTCGATCCCCTGCGCGCCTTCGCCGTCACCTACCGCCGCCGCCTGTGCCTGACGGCGTTCGCCTTGATCGGCCTCGGTCATGCCGTCAGCGCCACGCTGATCGCCGTGTTCACCGAATTGACCTCGCCGCAGGCGGGGACATTGCTGGCGCTGACTGTGCCGGCGCTGCTGGTGCCGATGTTGTTGTGGTACCGATCGCTGGCCCGGCGGACCGTTCCCATCGAACGATACTTTGAATCGGCCATCAAACGCCCCACCTCGCGCGGGCTGGCCCGCGACGATCCGCAGGCGGTGGCGGCGTTCCGGGCGGCGCAGTCGCTTCCTTACCGGGCGTCCATCTACCAATCGCTGGCCTGTTCGCTGGCCGCGGTGGCGGTGGTGGCGGTGGGACGGCGCCTGACCGGATTCAACACGGCCATCGCCGGACGTCTGCTGGGGGCGATCGGCCTCATGGTGTTGGCCTCCGGCCTTTACGAGACGTTGCTGCTGCGGGCGGTGCTGCGCCCGCTGCTGGGTCAGCTGGGCTCGCGCCACCGTCTGCCCGTCGCCGAGGTGCGGTCAGCGCTGGGACTGCGGCGAAAGCTGCTGCTGTTTTTCGGCGGCGTGATCGTCCTCGGTTCGGGGTTGGTGTTGCTGTTCTCGCTGTCGCCAAAGCACGGACCGGCCACCATGATCGGGTCGACCGCCCTGGCCCTGGCCCTGGCCCTGGGGTTGGTCGTGCTGATCGTCCGCGATCTGGTCAGCCCCATTCACGCCCTGGAGGAACGCGCCGACGAGATGGCGCGCGGCGAGCTGGCCCGTCCGGTTCCTCCGTCGGGTGAGGCCGACGAGATCGGGCGGCTGACCTTTGCCTTTGAAGAGATGCGGCGGGCCCTGCGCGACAAGCTGCGCTCGACCGAGTCGCTGAACATTGACCTGGAACGTGAGGTGCGCCGTCGCACCGAGGTGCTGGAACAGCGCAACGCCGAGCTGCACGACGCGCTCGAAAAATTGCGGCGCGCCCAGGACGACCTGGTGCGAACGGAAAAGCTGGCGTCCATGGGCCGCCTGGTGGCCGGCATCGCCCACGAGATCAACAACCCGGTCAACGCCGTGATCAACACCTTGGGCCCGCTGCAAGAGTCCATCCATCAGATCAGCGGCGCCCAGAGTCCCCAGCAGATCGCCTCGGCCGTGGCTGACGCGGAAGAGATGCTGCGCGTGGTGCAGCGAGGCGCGGCGCGCAGCAAGGCCATCGTGCAGGCGTTGCACAACTATTCACGCGGCGACGAATCGGTCCCGCGCGAGCTGAACCTGGGCCGCAGCGTCGACGACACCGTGGATCTGCTGCGCCACCGCCTGAAGAACATCCGCGTGGAAAAGGAGATCGATCCCGGCCTGCGCGTGTTCGGTTTTCCCGGCCAGATCGATCAGGTGCTGATGAACCTGGTCACCAACGCCGCCCAGGCCATCGGCGATCGGGAGCAAGGGGGCACCATTCGCATCGGCGTCCACGCCGTCGACGACGAAGCGCAGATCAGCGTCGCCGACGACGGTCCCGGCATTCCGGCCGAGGTGTTGCCGCGCATCTTCGATCCGTTCTTCACCACGAAAGACGTCGGCGAAGGATCGGGCCTGGGGCTTTCCATCGTTCACGGCATCATCGAACGGCACGGCGGCCGCATCCGCGCCGAGAGCCACGCCGGCGAAGGAACCGTCTTCCGCATCTGGCTGCCCCTGCGTCCGGCCTCGGCGTCGTCCGAAAATCGCGCGTTGCCGGGCAAATGATGGTTCAGCGCCGGAATTCGTCGAGATACCGTTCGAACGCCGCGCCGGCGGCCGCCACATAGCCGTCCGGCCGGTGGGGCCGGGGCCGACGATCAAGCCGTCCGGCCTCGTGCTAGCGGGCGCGATACCAACCACCGTACCTTTGCCATCCGACGAAGCCGCCCCAGAAAAGACTCGGGCGGCCGGCATGCGCCGCGCCGCTCGCAAGGTCTGGGATGCTCCGGTCATCCAGCCGTCATTGAGGCTGCACGGCCGATGGCTTATCTTTGCCTCATCGACGACCGCGACATAATCAAGAGCTTTGAGAGTGGCTATGGCAAGCGACTGCTTATTGTCGGCCTGGCCGTGGCGGTCGTGGTTCTGATCGCCTTCGTCGCCTGGGGATTTCGTGGTCGGCACATCGCGCAGAACGCCGCCGCGTTGACACCAGTCAGAATCCCCACCCACCCGGACGCGCCATCGTCTCGCTGAGGGCCTGCGTTTCTTCGTGAGGCCGCCGCGCGCGGCGGGCGTGGGAACAAAGTGCGCGGGTCGGCGTTTCCTGGGTACACCTTTGCGAGGATTTTACAGATGAAAAAAGTATTGCTGTTCGCAGTCGCTGGTCTCGCAGCCGTCGCCACCGTCATCGTCACCGCCGAACGGGGCGAGGCGAACCCCCGGTGCTACCAGCTCGTCGGGTTCGGGGGAATTCAATCGAGCGCGGTCACCGCCGGGTGCACGAGCCCGGTCGGACTTTGCACCGCGGGGAAGTTTCACGGGGATCCATTGCTTCACGGCACGACGGCTTTCTCGGCCGATGGATTGGCGCCAGCGGCCGGCATGCCGGCGGTGGAAGCGCCCACCACTCTTTCTTATAGCGGGCTCCTCACCATCACGACGTCATTCGGGACTCTCACCACGCGGGACACCGGCATCTTCGACACCGCAGCCGGGCTCTTCACCTCGCGCGACGTCATCGTCGGAGGAACCGGCATCTTCACCGGCGCGACCGGGCATCTATTCTTCAGCGGCACCGGTACCACCACATTCAACAGCACCGCTCTCGGAGAGATCTGCCTGGCGCCTTGACCGCGACCTCCGCCATCGCCCTTTCAGCGGCCTGACCCGGCCGCCGCCACGCCACGCCCCGGTCCGCCGGCGGCTTGTCAAACTGGCACAGCCCTGACCCCTCCCAGGGGCTCGCTGTCAAAATGACACCGGACCGGCCGGCCGGGACAAGTTGTCGTGGATTTCGTTTGTGTGATCTTAGATACTTACGGTGCGGCGGCCAACTTGGCATCCGCATTGAAGTAGTTCCTGCCGGAAAGAAGGGGGAAGGTCGCCCATGAAGGATGCAGCGCTTTTGCACGAAGGTCCGGCCGCGGTGCCGGCCGGTGCGCCCACCGTGCTGGTTGTCGATGACGAGCCGGGGATCGTCGATTCGCTGCAAAAGATCCTGGAGCGTGAATCGCTGCGGGTGCTGACCGCCGGTTCGGGCGGCGAGGCGCTGGAGCTGATTCGTCGCGAACCGGTGTCCGTGCTGGTCACCGACCTCATGATGCCGGGCATGTCGGGGATCGATCTGCTGCGGGCCAGCCGCAGCGTCTCGCCCGAGACCGAGACGATCTTGATGACCGCCTATGGCACCGTCGAGAACGCCGTCGACGCCATGAAGCAGGGCGCCTACGATTTCGTGACCAAGCCGCTCAAGCGCGCGCACCTGTTGCGGGTCGTGGGCAAGGCGCTGGAAAAGCGGTCGCTGGTGCAGGAGAACCGTTCGCTGCGCGCGCAGCTGGCGGCGCACAAGAAACGCACGTTGATCGGGCAGTCGCTGTCCTGGCGGCGCACCATGGACATCGTCATGCAGGCGGCCCCGTCGCTGGCCACCGTGCTGCTGCTGGGCGAATCGGGCACCGGCAAGGAACTTCTGGCCCGCGCCATTCACGATTCGTCGCCGCGGGCGGGCGGGCCGTTCGTGCCGGTGAACTGCGCCGCGCTGCCGGAGACCATCCTGGAGGCCGAGCTATTCGGTTACGAGAAAGGCGCCTTCACGGGCGCGGTGCAACGCCACGACGGGCGTTTCCTGCAGGCCGACGGCGGGACGCTGTTTCTCGACGAGATCGGGGAGATCCCGACGCACGTCCAGGTCAAACTGCTGCGCGTCTTGCAGGAGGGCGAGGTGGAACGGCTGGGCGGTCGCACCAACCGGGTCAACCTGCGGCTGGTGGCGGCCACCAATCAGGATCTGCGGGCGGCGGTCCGCGAAGGGCGCTTCCGCGAGGATCTGTATTACCGGCTGAACGTCATCGCCGTGCCGATCCCGCCTTTGCGAGATCGACGCGACGACATCCCCCTTCTGGCCGAGCATTTTCTGTCGCTGTACGCCGAGCGCAACGGGCGCCGGCTGGCCGGGTTTTCGCGGGCGGCCATGGACGCCCTGACCCGCCACGAGTGGCCGGGGAACGTCCGCGAGCTGGAGAACTCGGTCGAGCGTGCCGTGGTCCTGTGCCGCGGCTCGGCCGTCGAGCTGGATGATCTGCCACCCGAGGTGCGCACGGGAGGCGCGGCGAACGGCGACGGCCGATCGCTGACGTTCGCGGTGGGGACGCCCCTGGAAGAGATCGAGCGTCGGGTCATCCACGCGACGCTGGCCCACGTGGGCGGCGACAAGCGCCTCTGCGCGCAGCTGCTGGGCATCGCCACGCGCACCATTTATCGCCGTCTGGAAGAAGAGCGGCCCGTCGCTTTGGACGAGGGTGAGGACGCCGGCAAGAACGGCGCGGCGGACGAGGATTCCGGCGTGCCAAATTGGCAGGCCGTCCCTGTGGGTGGACACCGCTAACCAGGCGAGATCGCAGGAGTCCACCGCCGTTCGCTCTGGCCCCGGCGTTGCTTTGAAACAGCGCCGGACCTGTGGAAACCCTGCTGCGAAAGTACCTGTGGGCGATCGATCTGGCCGTGATCGCCTTGTGCGCGATGTTCGGCGCGCGGGCCACGGCCACCATCATCGAATCCAGCCTGACCCGCGGGCTGCCGCCGCCGGCCAAGCGGGTCATGCGACCGGCCAATCTGGGCAACGCCACGGTCTACAGCAAGCAGACCGAGGAGATCCTGAAGCGGAACATGTTCTGTTCGACCTGCCCGCCCATCCTGGGTGGGCCGAAGAACGATACGGCCGCGTCGGTCGACACCGGTCCGGTGAAGACCAGCCTGCCCATTCGCCTGCTGGCCGTGATGTTCGCGCCTCCACCGGTCGACCCGCGCTGGTCGATGGCCATCATCCGCGACAACGACGAGAAGTTCGCCGGGCCTTACGCCATCGGTTCGAAGATCCGCGAGGCCAAGCTGACCGACATCGAAGAGACGCGCGTCTATCTGGAGGTCAACGGACGCAAGGAATACCTGGACCTGATCGAGAAGGCGGGCAGTCAGGCGTCGGCGGGGATGCCGTCGCCCAGTGCGCCGCCGCCCGCGCCGTCGGGCGATCCGCTGATGGCCGAGATGGAAAAAGGCGTCAAGAAGATCAGCGAGAACAACTATGACGTCCAGCGCGCCACCGTCGATTCGCTGCTGAGCAACATGAGCGTGCTGTCGCGCGCGGCCCGCATCGTGCCGGAGATCAAGGACGGCAAGGCGGCCGGCTTTCGTCTGTTCAGCGTCCGGCCGGACGGACCGTTCGCGAAGATCGGCTTTCAGAACGGCGACGTCATCTCGGCGATCAATGGCCTGGACATGAGCAGCCCGGACAAGGCGCTGGAGGTTTACACCAAGCTTCGCTCTGCCAGCCACCTGTCCGTCGGGCTGGAACGCAACGGGACGAAAGTAACCAAGGAATACAACATCCGATGAAGATCGAATCGCAGACTAGGCTGAAGTTAAAGGCGCGGGCAGGGGTGACGCTGGCCGCCCTCGGCGCGACGGCGGCGATGCTTTTGGCACTGGCCCTGGCCGCAGCGACCGCGTCGGCGCAGACGCCGCTGGCGGCGGTGGTTGTCGGCGCGGATCAGAAAGCGGTCAAGGTCGACGCGCCTCCGGGCGGGCCGCCGGCAGCGATCGGTGGCGCGCCAGCCACGCCGCCGACGCCGTCGCCGGGGCCGTCGATCAAACGCCTCAACCGCAAGCTGGGTCCGGTGCGGATGCCGCCGCCGCCGGCCAACCTGCCCGTCGGGGTAACGCCGTCGACAGCCGCGGTGCCGGGCAACCCGGCGGCGTCGGGCCCGGGGGCCGTGCCCGAGCTGGCCGGCGAGCACGAATTCAACTCGTGCAAGAAGTTCCCGGCCAACAAACGCATCGTCAAGCTGAACATGAAGCCGGACACCGAGCTGGGTGACCTGCTGTCGTGGATCTCGTCCATCACCTGCAAGCAGTTCTTGCTGCCCGGGACCATCCCGGCCAACAGCAAGAAGGTCACCATCATCGCGCCGCAGCTGATCACGCCTGAAGAGGCCTACCGGCTGTTTCTGTCGGCGCTGGATTCGGTGGGGTTGACCGTCGAGCCGAGCGGGAAGTTTCTGCGCATCATCGAGACGATGCGGGCCAAGTCGACCAACATTCCGGTCTACGGCGCCGATGCGAACATCCCCCTCAGCGAGGCGTTCGTCACCCGCCTGGTGCGGGTGGAGAACTCGGACGTCAACGAGATCGCCCAGGTCTTGACCCGCGTCAAAGGCGAGCAGGGAGACATCGTCGTCTATGCCCCGCAGTCGGCGCTGATCATCACTGACCTGGCCTCGAACCTGAGCCGGATGCTGCGCATCCTGGAGGAGATCGATCAGCCGGGCGCGGGCGAGAAGATCTGGATCGTTCGCATGAAGAACACCGCCGCGTCCGAGATGGCGCAGAAGCTGGCGGAGATCTTTCAGGTCAATCAGCTGGGCGGCAAGAAGGGGGGCGCGGGCACGCCGCCGCCGGCGGGCGGAGCCAAGCCGGCTGGCAAGCAGAGCGACCTGGCCGCGGAGATGACCATCACGAAGATCATCCCCGACGAGCGATCGAACCAGCTGATCCTGATCGCCAACGAACGGGCCTATGCCCGCGTGCTGACCATGCTGCGCAAGCTGGACGTTCCCATCGAAGGGGGCGACGGACGCATTCACGTCTACTATTGCGAGAACGCCAACTGCGACGAGCTGGCCCAGACGCTGGGCGCGGTGACCGGGGTGTCGGTCAGCGGGGCGGCGGGCGGCCGCAGCAGCCGGACGCGCCCTGGCAGCACGCCGCAGGCGCCGACGCCGG
>JAXDMH010000374.1:0-3934 GCA_034666225.1 Myxococcales bacterium | reverse complement strand
GGCCACCAGCGCCTCGATCATCCTGCTGGACGAACCGACCGCCGGTCTGGACGTGGCGCACATCCTGGGGCTCTTCGAAACCTTGCAGGCGGTGGCGGCGCGCGGACGGGCCGTGGTGGTCGTGCTGCACCAGCTGGACGAGGCGCGCCGCTGGGCCGATCGGGCGCTGCTGCTGGCCGGCGGCCGCTGCCTGGCCGCCGGCGCCACGCGCGACGTGATCGCCGCCGATCCCGTGCGCCGCGCCTATGGCGTCGAGGTCATCGAGGGCGGTGGTCTTGGCTATCGGCGGTCGCCCGCATGAATCGCCGGCTGATCTTCTGGGCAAACGGCGCCGCCGCGCTGCTGGCATTGCTGGCGTCGATCGGTGCTGCGTCGCTGGCTGGCCGGCGCACCAGCCGGCCCGCAGCAGCGTCCGTTGTCACCGCCCCCAAGGCACCCGCCCCGCCGCCACCGACCAGCGTCGTCGACGCGGGCGGGTTTCGCGTCGAGATGCGCCCATTCCGGCGCATCGCCTCGGGCAGCACGGTGGCCGATCGCCTGCTCATCGATCTGAGCGAACCCGATCGCATCATCGCCCTGACCGAGTTCGGCTCGCTCCACTCGCCGGTCCGTCACCTGTTCGTCGGTCGCAGCTTGATAAGAGACCTCGACGACACCGAATCGTTGCTGGCGGTGAAGGCCGATCTTCTCCTGGTGAACAACTATGGCGATCGCGCCCGGGTGGCCCGGCTGC
The DNA here is from genome assembly GCA_034666225.1 of Myxococcales bacterium. GTDB lineage: Bacteria > Myxococcota_A > Polyangia > Fen-1088 > Fen-1088 > DATKEU01. Next base: position 3,201 of record JAXDMH010000374.1, on the reverse strand, counting down.
GCGAATCAGGCATCGCCGTTTTTGATCTGGGCGAGATGCGCGGCCTGGCCACGCTGGTGTCCAACATTCGCGACGTGGCGGCGCTGCTGGGCGATCCGGTGCGGGGCGCCGCGTACGAACGGGCCCTGGTCCAGCGCCTGACAAAAGTCGCGGCGCCGCTGGGAACCACCCCGCGCCGGCGCGCGATCTACGCCAGTATCTACGGCGACCGGATCTACGGCGGCACGGTGGGAACGAACTATCACGACATCCTCACCTTCGGCGGTGTGGAGGACATCGCCGCCCCGCGGTTCGCCAACTGGCCGCAATACGGCGCCGAAGATCTGCTGACCATCAACCCCGAACTGTTCGTGACCAAACCGGGCATGCGACGCCTTCTGTGCGCCCAACCAGGCCTCGACAGTCTCAAGGCCTGTCGCGCCGGCATCAACGCCTTCATCGAACTCCCCGGCGCCCTCCTTGACGATCCCGGCCCCACCATACTGGAAGCCGCCGAAGCCATCTTCACCGCCGCCTATCCCGCATCAACCGCGAAATAATCTGTCTTCCCGACTAAGGCGCCGATATTCCAATCCAGGAGGCCGGGCTCTGCCCGGCCGGCTCACCTTGCGAGAGCAATCGGGGAGAGCCCGCGAGAGGGGCCAGCAGGCCCCTTTCGCGAGCGAGCGAAGCGAGCGCCAGCAGCCCCCTTCCGCGCAGCGAGCGTCCGCGCGAGCGCTAGTCGTCCTTCGCCCCGTTCATGATCCACGACGTCACGCGCGCGATCAGCGCGGCGCTGAGGGCCGGCTTGTTGAGCGGCATCCGCATCGACACGTTGGTGCTCTTGAGACGCGTCATCAGCGCCGATCCGGCGGCATTGTTGACCATCACCTTGGCCTTGATGGTCCGATAGGCATTCGCCTTCGTGGAAAGATCGACGGTGTCCATCTTGCCCGGGTTGTGGCACATGGCGCCGGCGCAGCTTGACGGTGACGCCATCGTCGTGACGCTGAAGATGGTGGTGTAAAGCTCGGTGAAGGTCGCGGCGCCACCGCCGGCGTCGCCGGCTTCCGTGCCGCCACCGTCGCTCTTCGTTTCACTGGGCGCGTCCACAGAGGCGCCGCCGCTGCCGGCCACCATGCCACCACTGCCGACCATGCCGCCGCTTCCCACCGTGCCGCCGCTGCCCGTCACCATGCCGCCGCTCCCCGTCGCGCCGCCCGATCCCGCCAAGGCGCCCCCGCTGCCATTCATCGCGCCGCCGCTGCCAGTGTTGCCAGCCGGGTCTTCACTGGTGGTGCATCCTGTCACCGCCACCAGACCGCTCACTGCCAGAGACACGAACAAAGATTGCCCAAGGGTCCGCCAATTTCGCATCGAACGAGCTCCTTCCATCCAGATGCCGACCGGAACCCATCTTCGGCACGCCGGGGGGAAATCGCCGTCGTGCTGAGCGCTGGGAACCGGAGTTACGGGTTCGTGCTTAGTACCTTCAACCGATCTGCACCGACCTGTCAAAGTGCAAATGCGTACTCAACCGATTTTTCGGGGACAGTTTCATCTAGCTAGTTGCAGCAAACGTATGGAAGCCAACGCCCCGCGACCAGAGACTAAGGCAGCGGGATGAATTCCTTTTCGTCGCCGGGGACTCTGGGAAAACGTCCCTCTCTCCAGTCGTCTTTGGCCCGGGCAATGCGCTGGGGACTGCTGGAGACAAAGTTCCAATCGACGTGCCGTTCGCCGTCCAAGGGCGCGCCGCCCAGGAGCACGACGTGGGCCGGCCCGGTGGGCGCCTGCGCGCTGGCCGTGACGCCCGGTCGAAACACCGCCATGTCCCCCGTCAACAACGTGACGCCTTCGCTGACCACCGGACCGTCGACAACGTACAGGGCGCGCTCGTCGACATCGTCGGGCAGCGTCAGCACGGCGCCGCGCGCGAGCTGCACATCGACATAGAACAACGGCGACAGCACCCGCACCGGCGACGAACGCCCGTAGACGCTGCCGGCAACCAAGCGCATGGTCACGCCATCGCCCTCCAGCACCGGCAGCGTGGCGGCGGGATAGTGATCGAACGCGGGGTCGCCCTCCTCCTGCGCCGTGGGCACGGCCACCCAGCACTGCAAGCCGTGCAGGCGCGGCCCGCGCGCCCGTTGCTGATCACCGGTGCGCTCGCTGTGCACGATGCCGCGCCCGGCGGTCATCCAGTTGACGTCACCCGGTTTGATGGTCTGAAACGATCCCAGGCTGTCACGATGGACGATCTCCCCTTCCAGCAGATACGTCACTGTGGCCAGGCCAATGTGCGGGTGCGGCCGGATGTCCAGCCCAAAGCCGGGCGCCATCTGCAACGGACCAAAGTGATCACAAAAAATGAACGGCCCCACCATCCGTCGCGCCAGCACCGGCAGCGACCGCCGCACCTGGATGTCGTCGCCCAGGCTTCTTTGCCGCGCGTGGATGACCAGCTCGATCGCCGACGAGTCCATGACCGTAACGCTAGCTGAACAACGCCTCGATGGCAGCCTGATCGTTGCGGGCCATGGCCGCTTCGATCTTCAGGCTGTCCAGATCGCGGTAGATGCTGGCCACGGCGACGATCCGACCGCGCGAACGGAAGCCGACCAGACAGTCCTTGCCGGCGATGCTTCCCACCACGTGAATGGTCTCCCAGCCTTCGGCGTGACCCACGTAATTGATCGGCACGTCATAGTGCTGGCTCCAGAAGAACGGCACGTCGCGAAAGGGCTGGCGGCGACCCAGGATGTTGCGCGCCGCCGTCTGTCCTTGCCGTTCGGCCACCACCCAGTGTTCGACCCTGATCGGCAAGCCGCTGCGCTGATCGGGCCAGCGCGCGATGTCGCCGGCCGCAAAGACGCCGGGGGCGCTGGTGGCCAGAAATTCGTCGACGGCCACGCCACGATCCAGACGCAGGCCCGCCTGTTCGGCCAGCGCCAGGGCCGGGCGCACGCCCACGCCGGTCACCACCAGCTCGGCGGCCAGCGTCGAGCCGTCGTCCAGCGTCACCGCGCCGTCGCCGATGGCTTTCACCGTGTGCTTGAGGTGAAACCGCACCCCGTGCTCCTCGTGCAGGGCGCGCACGAAATCACCCAGCTCCGGGCCCAGCACCTTCTCCAGCGGCCGCGTCTCGGGCGCCACGACGTCCACCTCCAGACCACGCGTGCGCAGCGAAGCCGCCGTCTCAAGACCAATAAAACTGGC
>JAXDMH010000373.1:0-2802 GCA_034666225.1 Myxococcales bacterium | reverse complement strand
GTTCATGGCGCCGCTGGCCGATCGGCGCGGCAAAGGATTCGACGTGCTGGCCCTGGCCCGCGCCCGCGCCGCGGCCGGCGGGGGCGGCGCCGGCGTCGGTCTTGGACACGGCAGCACCCGACGATATCTCTCGTCACCGGAGAGCGATTACGTCTTCGCCGTGATCGTCGAAGAACTGGGCAAGCTGGCGGCGGCGCTGGTGGTGGTGGCCTGGCTGTGCATCGGCGTCGCGGCCGTGCTGGCCGCGCGACAGGCCTCCGACCGGCGTCTCAGCGCTGTCTCCCTGGCCGCCGGGATGGCCCTGCTGGCGCCGGCGGCTCTGCACATCGCGGTGTGCGTCGGACTGGTCCCCATCATCGGCGTGACCATGCCTCTTGTCAGCTATGACCCGGCCGCGGTCCTGACGGCAGGGGCCGAGATCGGCATCATCGTCGCCGTGGCCCGCACGGGTACCCCGGTATGACCGGGCTTTTCGATCGCAAGCTTCTGATTCTGTCCGGTAAAGGCGGCGTGGGAAAGACGACGACGGCGGCCGCGCTGGCGATGGCGGCAGCCCGCCGCGGCAAGCGCGTCCTGATCGCCCAGACCGACGCCATCGACCGATTGAACAAAATGTTTGGTCGCCGCGAACCAATTGGCTCTACTGTCGTCACGGTGTCTCCCGGAATCGACGCCGTCAACATGACGCCACAAAATGCCCTGCACGAATACGGCTTGATGGTGTTGCGATACGAGACCGTCTATCGCGCGCTGTTTGAGAATCGGGCCGTGCGCGGCTTTCTGTCGGCCATTCCCGGGCTGGACGCTTATGCCATGCTGGGCAAGACCTGGTGGCACACCACGGAACAGCTGAACGGACGCCCGCGCTATGACCTGGTGATCCTGGACGGGCCGGCCACCGGCCATGCCGTGATGATGTTGCGGATCCCGCAAGCCATCCTGGACACACTGCCCAAGGGCCCGCTGACCAACGACGCGCAGGCAGCGCGCGAGCTGCTTTCGGATCCGGCGCGCACCGCCATGGTGATCGTCACCCTGCCCGAAGAGCTGCCGGTGCGCGAAGCGATCGAGCTGGCGCACACGGCGCAAAACACGCTGCACATTCCCCTGGGCCCGCTGGTGGTCAACGCCATGCCGTCAGATGCGCTGGCGGAGGCCGGCGTGCGCGCGACGCTGAATCAGGTGCTGCCACCGACCGGCGACGCCGCGCTGGACGCCACGTTGCGCCTGGGCACCAGCGTCCGCGCCCATCGCCAGACCGCCGATCAGATGCTGGCGCGCCTGCGCGACGACCCCGGCCTGCCCCTGCTGACGTTCCCGCGGCTGGCCACCATCAACCTGGGCGCTGCCGACATCGCCACCCTGGCCGATCGGGTGCCCGAGTAATCCGCGGTGCTGACGCCTTTTCTCTGGCTGGCCACGATCGCCGCCGGCCCGCCACACCTCAGCGCGGTTCGCACCGCGCAGCCGCCCGTGATCGACGGTCGCCTCGATGACGACGTCTGGAAGACAGCGGTGCTCGCCGATCAATTCGTGCAGCAGTTCCCCGTTGAGGGGAGCCCAGCGTCGGAGAAGACCACGCTGCGCGTCCTTTACGATGATCAGGCCATCTATGTGGCGTTCGACTGCGAGCAGCGCCACGTGCCCATCGTCCAGCGGCTGACCCGCCGCGATCAGGATTCCGAGAGCGACTGGGTCCAGTTCCAGCTTGATACCCGCCGGGACGGCAAGACAGCGTTCCTCTTTGCCGTCAACGTTTCTGGTGTCATCGCCGACGCCACCTTGCGCAATCAATCGGTCATGTCTTTTGCCTGGGACGAAGTCTGGGAGGCGCGAACGGCGTTGACCGACCACGGCTGGTCGGCCGAGCTGCGCATCCCCCTGCGCATCTTGCGCTTTGACTCGAGCTTGCCCGTGCAAAGCTGGGGCATGCAAGCCGGCCGGACCGTGGCCGCCCTGGGTGAGGGCGACCAGTGGGCACCGGTCCCCCGCTCGATCTCCGACTGGGTGGCGCACTATGGCCGCCTCGACGATCTGCGCGACCTGCGCCGGGGCGGCAGCGTCGAGCTGCGCCCCTTCGCCACCGCGCGCGCGCAAAGACAGGACGCCAGCACGCAGATCCAGGGCCGCGACTTCGGCCTGGTGCGCCCCAGCCTGCACAATTCACCGGCCGGGATGGATCTCAAGTGGCACGTCACCCAGGACCTGACCGTCGACGCGGCGGGGCTGCCGGAGTTCGGGCAGGTGGAAGCCGATCAACTGATCTTGAACCTGACCAACTACGAGACGTTCCTGCCGGAAAAACGCCCGCTGTTTCTGGAAGGCGCTGAATTCCTGTCGACATCCGAGGAGGACGCGTCGCAGTCGACCAGCGACACGTTTCCCAACCGGGTGTTTTATTCGCGCCGCATCGGCAGCGGCCCCGCTTTGCCACAACTGAACGCTGGCGAGAGGGTCACTGGCGCGCCCCAGCCATCGACGATTTACGGCGCCGTCAAGGTGACCGGCCAGCTGGGCGGCGATGTGGCGGTGGGCGCGCTGTCGGCGCTGACCGGCGAAAATCAGGTCGCCAGCGACATGCGCCCGTCGCTGGTGGTGGCGCCCACAACCACTTTCAATGTGCTGCGCCTACGACGCGAGTTCGGCGCCGGGCACCTCGGGCTTATCGGCACAGGGACCACACGATTCGAGTCGTCATCCCCTTCCCCGTCGGGAGCGCCGCCAAGCTGCGCCAACGGCAACGACGCCCAGCCCGGCACCGGCCGCTGCTTTCACGACGCCTATGTGGCGGGCGTCGACGGT
>JAXDMH010000372.1:0-4252 GCA_034666225.1 Myxococcales bacterium | reverse complement strand
ATTGGACTTTGACGACTTCGATGACCTCAGCCGCGCCTGGGTGCCGCTGACAATCGCGTTGAACAGCCTGAATCGGAGCATGGGACTACCCGACCTGTATCCGTTCGTGGTACCGGAGGCGGCGCTGCAAAAAATCCGATTCATTCACGACGTGGTCGACAAGAGCAGCGCCGTGTCGGCAAAGGCGGCGTGACGTGGCCGCCACGTCAATCGAAGGCATCACGCCCTGAAGGCGCTCACCCGACCCCGACGCACGCAACACCCGTCCCGTCGCCGCCAGCGACGACGCCCGGCCAGCTCGCAAATCCGCCGCGAAAGGTGGCGCCCGGTCACAAAGAAGTGAAGATCCGCCCCGACGCCCGTTTGGCTCCTCGTGGAGGGAAAAACGGTCAGTGCTCGAAAGAGGCGCCTGCCTCTGCTTTAGCTAGTGGTGGCCACCGCTGCATGTAGAGACGAAGCGCCAGAGGGCACTTCGGAGATCGCCAGCGTCTCTCAGGCGCTCACGGTTCCAGAGGGTGCGCCGGCGTTCGTGGACATCACCTGGATGTCGATCTCGAACGTGTATTACCAGCTGGGATCCCTGAAGATCCTCACCGACGGCTATTTTACCCGCATCCCCCCGGGCGAATTTTTCGGCGGTGGCGGTGGCCTGGCCCATACCCGCCACGCCTCCAAACCTGACACGCCCCTGGTCGTGCGCGTGCGCGATGCGCTGGGCGGCGCGACGGCGGTCAACCTTCTGCTGACCGGCCACAGCCATTTTGACCATGCGTTCGATACGGCCACCTGGTCCAGCATGACCGGATCGCCGATCTTCGGCTCGCAGACCACCTGCTACCAGGTCATGGCACAGAACATCCCCGCCTCGCGCTGCACGCCAATTTTCGGAGGCGAACGGATAGCGCTGTCCGCTGGTGTCACCATGAGGGTGGTCCGCTGGAACCACAGCGGCGATTCCTCCAGCAATCCTGAGCAACACAACCCGGTCGAGCTGCAGGCGGTTCCCATTCCCGACCCGGCGACGGGGGGCCTGCACGCGGGCGTCGCGGAGGATTTTCCCAATGGCGGCGGCGCCCGCGGGTTTCTGTTCACGGTCGACGGACCACAGGGCCGCTTCAGCTGGTTCTACCAAAACTCGGCCAGCACGGCGGACCTCACCGTTCCCATCGTGCTGGATGGGGTCAACTATGGCGCGCCTCTGGACAACCTCAGGGCGGCGATGACCGATGCCGGGCTGACATCGGTCGATCTGTGGATCGGCACCGGGGGTCGATCGACGGCGCAGCTGGTCCTTCCTGTCATCAAGCCCAAGGCGTACCTCCCGGTGCACTGGGATGGCCTGTCGGGCGCCTTCCTCGCTGGTTCACCAGGCGCGTTTTCCGATTCGACGCTGGAGTCGTATCTCACCCAATCGAACGTGAAGTTGGTTCGGCCCCGCCAGTACATGGACAAGTGGCGCCTCGACGTCAGCGGCGTTGTTGCGGTGGACAATACCGCGGTCAAGCAGGCGCTCGGGTTTGCCCCACAGTCCATCTGGCGCGAGGCGGAGAGCGCCAGCCTCACACCGCCCCTGCAGATCGCCAGCGACGCCAGCGCCGTGGGCGGCACGTACGTCACCGTCACGCCCGGAAACAACAGCCTGGCGGCGGCGCCGACCCTGGGGCGGGCCACGTTCCCGTTCACGCTGGCGGCCGCGGGGACGTTCAAGATCTGGGGGCGGGTGATCGCACCGACCACCAGCGACGACTCGTTCTGGCTGATCGTGGACAGCGGCGCTCCCATCCTGTGGAACGACATCACGCCCGGCGCCACCTGGCACTGGGCTTCGGCCAAGGATTCCGGTCATTCGAACCAGCTGGTCCAACTCAACCTCGCCGCGGGTGACCACAGCCTGCAGGTCGCCTATCGCGAGGACGGCGCCAAGCTGGATCGATTGCTGATAACCAGCGACAACACCCTCACGCCGTCGGGCGCCGGGGCCGCGGCGCCCACGCCTCAGTGAGATCGCGCGCGCGCCGCGCGCCGTCGGCGCCGTCTCGATCTCATGGCGGCGAAAAGAGGAACCGTTCCACGTCCGCCAGCAGAGGCGCCGTGATCTCGTGGCCGCCGTCGAACGGTCGCCACGTCACAGGAAAGCCGTGCTTTTCCAGCAGATCCTTGGCGCGGGTTCCGCTGGCGAAGGGCACCACAGGATCCTGACGCCCGTGGGACAGCAGGAACCGCGGCTTGGCCGCGCGCGGTGCCGTCAACGACGACACCGAATCCATCAGCAAGACACCGGACATGGCCACCGCGCGCGCGACGCCCGACGTCCCGGCCAGCGCAACGTCTGTCGACAGCATGGCCCCCTGTGAAAAACCGACCAGCGCCACCGACGTCGGCGCATACAGCTCGACGATCGTTCCGATGAGGCCCTGCACGGCGGCGCGCGCAGCGATCACCGCGGGGTTGGGCCGAAAGTTGGGAGCCAGTTGATCAGTGGAGGCGTGCGGCGGTCGGGCGTTCGGATCCAGATGCCACCAGGCGCGGCCTCCGCCCACCTCGGGCAGCGGCGCGGCCGGGACGAAGAACCGCACGCCGGGACGCTTCAGCGACTCTGCGATCGGAACCAGATCGTCGCCCGGTGCTCCCCACCCGTGCAGGACGATGACGGCCTCGCCTCCCCGCTCGTCGTCGCGCATTCCGGAGACCCGGACCACCTTCAGCCCGCCCCACGACTGCGCGGCACCCGCGTCCGCGGACGTCGCAAGCTTCGGGTCGGACCGCCGGCAGCCCAGGGGCGCGATCCCCAGCCCTGCCAGCAGGACATTCCGACGGGAGACGCTGGGTTGGCTGGCCGGGTCGATCTGATTCATGGCCCCGTCGGTCAGACGCTGCCGGTCGGCTGCGCCTCTGCGGGAACGCGCGGCGGCGCCGGCATCACCTCTTCGCCCGGCACCTCTTTGGCCAGCTGTGCCTTCCGCGCGCGATCCTTGCTGTGGTCCTTGGCGATCAGGACATAGACGGACGGCACCACGAACAGGGTGAAGATCGTTCCGATGGCCATGCCACCCACCAGCACGATCCCGATCGAGTTACGGGCGGCGGCGCCGGGGCCGCTGACCAGCGTCAGCGGGAAGTGACCGGCGACGGTGGCGATGGTGGTCATCAGGATCGGGCGCAGTCGCGTCTCGGCCGCCGCCTGCACGGCGGCCACCTTCGACAGTCCCCGCTCCTGCTGGTGGTTGGCGAACTCGACGACCAGGATCCCGTTCTTGGCGATCAGGCCGACCAACGTGACCAGACCGACCTGGGAGTAGATGTTCAGCGTCGTGGTCCAGCCTTCGGTGAGCGCGAACTTCATTCCGGGCGGGCCGGCGAACTTCAGGAAGGTGAAGATCATGGCGCCGAACATGGCCAGCGGGACCGACCCGGCCAGGACGACGATCGGGTCCCGGAACGAATTGAACTGCGCGGCCAGCACCAGGAAGATCAGCACGATGGCCAGGCCCATGGCCGGCACGAACTTGCCGCCCTCCTGACGGAGCTGCCGCGATTCACCGGTGTAGTCGAACCGGGAGCCAGGCGGAAGCGCCTTGGCAGCGGCGGTCTCCAGCACGTGAAGCCCTTCCTCCAGCGAACGGGGCGCCACGCCGGAGATCTTGACGGCGTTCAACTGCTGGAAGCGGTTCAGCGTGCGGGGCTCGACCCCGGTCTTGAAAGTGGCGATGGACGACAGCGGGATCAGCGCGCCGCCGGGACCCGTGACGTGGATCTCGCCGAGGTCGTCCGGGGTGAGGCGCCCCGCGCGTTCGACCTGCGCGATCACTTTATAGCTGCGCCCCTCCATGTTGAACCTATTGACGAAGTTGCCGCCCAGCATCGTGCCCAGATCGGCGCCCACCTGCTGCATGCTGAGCCCCATCGACGCCATTTTTTCGCGGTCGAAGACGATATCCGCCTTGGCCTGATCGATGCGCACGTCGGTCACCGGCGGGAAGGCGAACTGGTGGCTCTGGATCGCCTCGAGGACGATCTGGTCGGCGGCGCGCACCAGCTCTTCGTGGGTCCCCGTCGACGCGATGACGAACTCGACCGGGAAGATGCCCGAGCTGGGCAGCGCCGGCGGCAGGAAGACGGGCGCCCGTACCCCGGTGATCCCCATCAGCTTGCCGAACAGCTCCTGGTGGATCTGGAAGATGCTGCGCGGGCGCTCGTTCCACGGCTTGACGATCATCCCGCCGAAGCCGGTGCTGGGAAACGTGATCTGAAA
>JAXDMH010000371.1:0-5657 GCA_034666225.1 Myxococcales bacterium | reverse complement strand
CCTCCAGGGCGCGCCCGAACAACCGTTCCGCCACGGTGCGGGCGACGGTGAATCCCCCGTCCAGGTAGATGGCGCCGATCAGCGCCTCCAGCGCGTCGGAAAGAATAGACGGCTTGCCCCGGCCGCCCGCCTGATCTTCGCCGCGCCCAAGAAAGATCCACTGACCCAGCCCCATCGCCTCGGCCGCCTTTGCCAGGCCCGCTTCGCTGACGATGGCGGCGCGGGTCTTGGACAGCTCACCCTCCGACCGCAGCGGGAATCGTTTCATCAGAAGATCGCTGACCACCAGGGCCAGGACGGCGTCGCCCAGAAACTCCAGCCGTTCGTTGTCGGTTCGCCCGGGCTCATGCTTTTCGTTCAACCACGACTTGTGCGTCAGCGCCGATTCGCAGAGGCCCACGTCGGCGAACGCGTACGCCAGCTGGGCTTCCAGCGCAGCGTAGGCACGCTCGTCAGGCGACGCGGTCATCACCTATTAGTACCACTGGGCGTGGGCGGGACGCACCGGGCACGTACAGCCGGCCCCACCGCCTCTACAACCTCGCCGGTGCGGCGACCCCTAGCGCGCGTCTTCGATCCAGCCGCCGCCCAGAACGCGATCGCCGTCGTAGAAGACCGCGGCCTGTCCGGGCGCGACGCCGACGGCCGGGGCGTCCAGCTCGACGTCGACGGTGGCGTCGGCGGCGCGCGAGATCCAGGCCGGCGCGGCGGCGGCGTGATGGCGGATCTGCACCTCGCAGCGTTGCCGGGCTGATTCGCCGCTGTCGGCGGTCAGCCAGCGCACGTCGGCGACGTGAATTCCCTGTCGCTCCAGGCTGGCGCGTGGGCCCACCACCACGTCGCCGCTGGACGGCTCGACGCGCAGGACAAAGCGCGGCTGGCTGCCGCCCGCCGGGATGCCCTTGCGCTGGCCGATGGTGAACCGGTGCGTGCCGCCGTGGGGACCAAGGTTGGCCCCGCTCTCGTCGCGAATGACGCCGGCCGGACCCGCGCCACCGTGTGATTCGACGAACGCCTTGTGGTCGCCGTCGGGGATGAAACAGATCTGCTGCGAATCGGGCTTGTCGGCGTTGGGCAGACCCAGGCGTCGCGCCGCCGCCCGCACCTGCTCCTTGGTCAGCGCCCCCAGCGGGAAACGCACGCGAGCCAGCACCTCGGGCCGCACGCCGAACAGAAAATACGACTGGTCCTTCTGGCGATCGACCGCGCGCAGCAGCTGGGGGGATGCCGGCCCGCGATCGCCGATCACCAGCCGCGCATAGTGACCGGTGGCCAGCGCGGCCGCCCCCACCGATTCGGCGAACGACAGCAGCGGCCCGAACTTCAGCCGTTCGTTGCAGCGCACGCAAGGGTTGGGCGTGCGCCCGGCGCGGTGCTCGTCGACGAAGTCGTCGATGACGGCGCGACGAAAGGCCTCCGTCTCGTCGATCACATAGTGGGGAAATCCCAGCGCCGCCGCGGTGGCGCGGGCGTCGTCGATGTCGCGTGGGCTGCAGCAGCGTCCGCCGATGCTGGCCGACGTCCCGGAGGCGTCGTACAGCTTCAGCGTCACCCCCACCACCTCGACGCCCGATTCGATCAGCAGGGCCGCCGCCGTCGACGAATCGACGCCGCCCGACATGGCCACCACGACGCGTTCGCGGCCCGCGGCCACGCGCGGACGATCCTGCGGACGGTCCGGCGGCTCACCGCGCACCCGCGCCACGATGGTCGGCAGACAATCGACGAGGCGATCGACGTCGGCCTCGGTGGTGGTTCGTCCCAGGCTGATGCGCACCGCCTGCGCCGCTTCGTGCGCCGGCAGGCCCAGGGCCAGCAACACCGCCGACGGTGACAGCGAACCCGACGTGCAGGCGGCGCCGGTCGACACGCAGATCCCCTCCAGATCGAGGTTGATCGCCACCAGCTGTCCGGCGGCGCTGGCGAACCCGATGTTGGTGGTCCCCGGCGCGCGGCGCTCACCGTCGCCGTGCAGTCGCGCGCCCGGGATGGTCAGCAGCGCCGCCTCCAGGCGTCCGCGCAGACGCTGCAGCTCGGCGGCGGTCGCGTCCATTTCGGCGGCGGCCAGGTCCGCGGCGACGGCGAAGCCGGCGATGGCGGCCACGTTCTCCGTGCCGGGGCGCCGCTCGTGTTCCTGGTGTCCGCCCGCCAACACCGGGTGCAAGGCCAGGCCGCGCCGCACGAAGATCGCCCCCACGCCCTTGGGGCCGCCGATCTTGTGCGCCGACACCGTGGCGGCGTCGATCCCAAGCGCGACAACGTCGAAGGCGATCTTGCCGGCGGCGGCGACCGCGTCGCAGTGAAACAGCGCCCCACCCTCGTGGGCGACGGCGGCCAGCGCGGGCACGTCGTACTGGTTTCCCAGCTCGTGATTGACGGCGGCCAACGTCACCAGCACGGTGTCAGGCCGCAGCGCCGCCCGCAGATCTTCGGCGGCGATCGCGCCGCGCGCGCTGACAGGCAGCAAGGTGACAACAAAACCTTCGCGCTCCAGCTCGCGCAGGGCCCCCAGCACCGCCGGGTGTTCCAGCGGCGAAGAAATCACGTGGCCGCCGGTCAACCGTCGTCGCTGCCGCTCGGCCAGGGCCAGGCCGCGGATGGCCAGGTTGTCGCCTTCGGTGCCGCCGGAAACAAAAACGATCTCGTCGGCGCCGGCCCCCAGCCACGCCGCCACCGCGTGCCGGGCCCTGGAAACCTCGCCGCGCGCCTCACGGCCGGCGGCGTGGGTGCTGGACGGGTTGCCCACCACCTCGCCCAGGACGGCGGCCATCGCCGCCACCACCTCGGGACGCACCGGTGTCGTGGCGTTGTGGTCCAGATACGTGCGCATGACTTCTTCTATGCCGCCCAGGCTCTTGCGCGTGCTGCGAAGCGACGCCCGTTACGTCTTGGGGGTCAGCTTGAACTTCTGTTCGATGGTGACCGCGGTGCCCGAGAACGTCGGGAACTTCCAGTGCGAGGCCGTGGCTCGAAAGCAATCGGTCAGCCCCTTGTCGAAACTGGGCGCCACCTCGACCGCCTCCACGTCACCGGTCGGCTTGACGGTGATCCCCAGCGTCAGCGCCAGGCCCGATTGCATCTGCAGCGCCGCGTTTCTCTTCAACGCGCGCTCGTAACAGGCCTGCATCGCCGTGGCCCCTTGCATGACGATCTTGCTGGCCTGCTTGGGATCCAGCGTCGGCTGCACCTCGCCCGGCTTGGCGGCCACTCCACGCCGGCTGGCCACCAGCTCGATGATGTCGGGATCGGTCAGGGCGAACTTGGACGGATTGGCCACCGCGTCGGCCAGCTGTCGCTTGAGGTTGGCGATCTCGTTCTTGGCCACCGCCAGGTCCTTCTGGCAGGCCACCACCTTCTCGTTGGATTCCATCAGGCGCTGGGTCAGGCCGTCGTCGGATTTCGAGCATCCCCCCGCGACCACAGCCACCACCAACAAAGCAAACCGCCTGACACCTTTTGACATGATGGGACGATTGTTTTCATGCCCCTTGGTCGGGCGCAAGAGGATCTTCGGTGGCACCCGAGAATGCCCTGGCGAATGGCCCTGACGAATGCCCCTGAGGACAAGGCCGCGGCGGCGACCTGGCGTTCACTTGTCTTTGACGGGCGGGCGATTCAAAAACGGCCTCACCACCATGCCGCCGGTCAGGTGCCGGTCGATGACCCGCATCAGATCGCCCTGCGTCATGCGGTTGTACAGCACCGCCGACGGCGCGCCCAGGTCGGGCCAGCCGCCCTGCGCCTCCAGCTGGACGGTGTCGCATACCAGGATGTTTGGTCCCTGCAGGCAATGACCAAAGCAGGTCTCCTGCCCGACGGTGATCTGTCCGGTCAGTCCGCGATCGGCGACGGTCCGCTGCAGGCTTTCGAACAGCAATCCGCCCCCGCGTTTGTCCCCGCAGGTAGGACCGCGACACACCAGGACCGTCAGGCGACGCGGCTCCGTGGCCGTCACTCCTTGGCGGGCTTGGCGGGCGCCTCGGTCTTGCCGGTGTCGGCGGGCGGTTCTGGCTTCTTCTTGGGCTCCTTCGTCGACTCCTCCGTGGGCTCCTTCTCGGGCGGCGCGGTTTCGGCCAGGGCCCGCCGCAAGTAGAGCCGCACCGGATCGACGGTCAGCCGTTCTTCGGCCACCGTGGTCAGAAACGGCCGCTCGCCCGTTGATCCCAGCGTCAGGATCGCCTCCGACACCGTCAGCAGCGCCGCCGGATCGCCTTCGTACGACGGGTCAGCCCGGTACAACGACAGGAAGCTGCGCAACGCCGGCAGCGCCTCCGTGGCCCCCATGGCCGCCAGCGCGCGGGCGATCTCGGCCGCCGTCAGCGCGTCGGTGTCGGGCAGGCGCAGGTGTTCGATCAGCGGCGCCGCCAGGGGTCGCGCCTTCATGATCGCCGCCGCCCGCGCCAGCGTTCCGACCATCTGCGCCTTTCGATCGTCGACGTAGTCGGTGTGAATCTTCAGCGCGGCGACGTATTGCTCGATGGCCGATTCATCGTGCCGTTCGACCAGGGCATCGGCCGCCTTCTGATAAGCGCCCGGCGGCAAGCCCTCCGCCTCGCCGACCTTCAGCAGATCCGCGGTCACCGCCGAACCAGGCAGCTTGGCCATCTGCTCGATGGCGAACACCTTGACGTCCGAAAAGCGCTTGTCCGGGTCCCAGACGATCGACGACAGCACGGTTGCCAGCGCCGGCGCCGCGGACGTCCCCAGGCCCGCGCCCGGCGAGAAACCTTCCGCGTCGAAAGTCGCCCCGCGCACCGACGACGATCCCGGCAGCCGCGCGCTGTAGACCTTCTGTCCGGTGACGACATCCAGCGCGCCGAATTCTCCCTCCGCGGTCACGAACACGATCGCTCCACCGGTGTGATCCGACGAGACGGCGTCGACGCTGGGCTGGTTGTACGCCCAGCGCAGCTGCCCGCTCTCGGCGTCCAGGCCGAAGAAGAAGCGGTAATTGTGCACGGTCACCAGGCCGCCCCGAAAGCGGGCCTTGTCGCCTTCCGCGGAGAGGCGCCACAGGATGCGGTTGCGATCGATGGCCGAATAGTCGCTCTGCTCCGGCCGGTACATGTCGTAGTGATAAAACGGCCGCACGAACCTGGGCAGCTTGGCCTGGACATAACCGGGCGAGCGGCGCGATCCGGCCGCCGTCGCCGGCTCCAGCAAGAAGGCGCCCTTCGATCCGTACGCGAAGCCTTCCGGCAGCGCGCGCACGAACGTGGCCGCCTCTTCGTTGGACAGCACCTGCGCCAGATCGCTGCCGTCCTTGCCGTCCAGGATGGTCACGTACTGCGACTGAACCAGCACCGCCACCAGCCCACCCCGCGCCGCCGGCGCGCCGACGTTCCCCGTGCGCAGCTCGCGCTGCCAGCGCTGGCCGCCCGAACGCGCATCCAGGGCCACCACCGTCGCCGTGCCCCCGTGCAGGGTCTCGCCGCCCGCCTGCAGCACCAGCACCACCAGAGATTCGTCGACGGCATAACCAAGCAGGCGCTCGGCCGGCGGCACCGGGTGCTCCCACAGCACGGCCCCGGTCATCAGGTCACGGCCCACGACACCGCCGCCTCGGCGCGCGTGAACGATGACGTCGCTGCCGACCTCGACCCGGCCGGACAGCTCTGCCGGCTGCGTCCACAGCAGATTTTTTTGCTGTAGATCGA
>JAXDMH010000370.1:0-3634 GCA_034666225.1 Myxococcales bacterium | reverse complement strand
ACGACGCGGGGATGACGGATGCCGGCTGACGTGGCGGGCGTGCGTCGGGTTGTGTTTACCGCCGCGATGGCGTCGCTGCTGGTTGCGGTGTTGTCACCGGCGGTGGCCCACGCCTATCCGCAGTGGCAGCTGCTGGCCGGGTCCGCCCGCTGCAACCAGTGTCATTACGCCCCGGCGGGCGGCGGCCTCATCAACAGCTTTGGCCGCGACGCCGCCGGCGAGGAGCTGTCGACGTTCGGTGGCGACGGTGCCCTGCTGCACGGGGTGCTGCCCATGCCGGCCTGGCTGGCCGTCGGCGGTGACGGCCGAGGCGCTTTCGTCGTCAACGACGTGCAGGATCCCGGCGGCGCCGCGGACAGCGTCTTCCCGATGCAGGCCGATCTGTACGGGCGCGCCGCGCTGCCGGTCGGGTTGTCCATCTATGCGACGGGCGGCCTGCGCGGCCACGCCCGCGCCGGCGACGCCATCGTGCCCGATCAGAATTACCAGCCGATGTCGGCGTCGCGGCTGATCTCGCGCGAGCATTACCTGATGTGGCAGATGCAAGCGCTGGGACCGTACGTGCGGGCCGGAAGATTCTTCGCGCCGTTCGGGTTGCGCCTGGCCGAACACATCACCTATGTCCGTCGCGATCTGGGGTTCAACCAGCTGGAAGAGTCTTACAATCTGTCGGCGGGCGCGGTGTACGAAGCCTGGGAGCTGCACGTCACCCTGTTCGGGCCCGACGTCATCCGCCACATCGGCAGCGACGAGAAAGGTCTGGCCGCCTATTTCGAACGCCGCTTGCTCACCGATCGGTTGGCGCTGGGCGCGCAGATGCGCCTGGCCTCCGGCCCGGGCATGACCCGGTTCATCCTGGGCGGCCTGGGCAAGTTCTGGGTGCCGGAGGCGCGCACCATGTTTGTCGCCGAGGTCAACGTCGTGCAGATGCTGTTCGACTCTGATGCTGTGGGGACGCGCGGTCAGTTGGTGGCGGCGGCGGGCGGCGTGGTGGCGCCGCTGCGCGGTCTACTGGTGACGTTGCTGGGCGAACGCAATCAAACTGATCTTCAGGTTCGCGATTCCGCTCTGAACGCGGCCACGCTGCTGCTGAACTGGTTCCCGTACGCCCACGTCGAGGTGCAGGTGATGGGCCGCCTGCAATTCCCGTCGGGCGGCGACACCGCCAAGACCTTGCTGGCCCAGCTGCACTATTACCTATGAGGCGCGCCGCGATCTGGCTTCGGCTGTTGGGGATGACGGGCGCCGCGCTGGCCGCCGCGCCAGGCTGTGGTTCCGAGCCGGCGGTCCCCACCGACCCAACCTGGGCCGACGTCGAGCCGATCCTGCGTGCCGAATGCAACCACTGCCACGGCGGCACCGCGCCGGTGACCGGCGCCATCGGGACGCTGTCCTACCGGTTCGATTTTTACGACATGACCGCCGACGTCTGCGGCGAGGCGGCCCAGGCGTTGAACGCGCCCGCTCCCACCTTGGCCCACGGCTACGCCAAGCTGATCCAGGTCGACGTCACGCCACCGCCCTCGTGCGATCGCGGCCGCATGCCGCCGGCGCCCGCCGGAGCACTGGCTGACTGGCAGCGCGAGACGGTGGTGCGCTGGGCCTCGGCGGCGGATCCGCCGAAGGGGGCGCCTGCCCGCAACAACCGTCGCCCGGACATTCAGCTGTCGGCGGACTCAGCGGTCGCGGACAAACGCCTCACCTTCACCGCCGTCATCGACGATCCTGACGGCGAATCAGTGGTGGGCATCCTGAAGATCGGCGACCTGACGCTGCCGATGGATCACCCGGGATCCTTCGCCGCCGACCTCGACACGTCGACCTGGCCCAACGGCACGCAGCCCATCAGCGCGGTGCTGTGCGACGGCTGGAGCAATTTTGCGTACAGCCTGGGGAACGTCGAGGTGAAGCACAAGTAAGCCGCACCGGGGCGGTTGTAGAGACAGCAGGGGGCGGCTGTACGTGAGGCGGGGCCCCCGCGACGAAGCGAATGGAGCCCCACCTCACGTCCCACCGCCCTCCACCATCCCTACAACCTCGCCGGTGCGGTCCGTCCGCAATTACCCCAGCAACGCCATCAAGATCGGCGTGGTGATCGCCGCCAGCGCCGTCGACAGCACCAGGCTTCCCGCGATGGGCGCCTGCAACGCCTGAAACTGGACCGCCATCAGATAGACGTTGGCGCCCACCGACATCGACGCCAGCAGCACCACGACCTTGGTCTCCATCGGCGGCAGGTGCAGGGCCGCCGCCAGCAGCCAGACGATCAACGGTTGCACCACCAGCTTCAGCGCGCAGATGGTCAGGCTTTGCTGCCAGCCCTTGCCCACGCCGTATTCGACCAGGCCCATGCCCAGCACCAGCAGCGCCGCCGGCGCCGCCAGCTTGCCCAGCGCGGCCAACCCCGTCGCCACCGGCCCAGGAAGGTGCAGCCCGACCAGGCCGAACAGCGTGCCTCCGACGATGGAGGCCACGATGGGATTGGTCAGCACGCCCAGCGCCGTCTTGCCCAGGCCGGCGACGGTGAACGAACCGTGCCGGGCCCATTCCACGGACACCGACACCAGCGTCCACAAGGTCAGCGAATTGAACACCAGCACCAGCGCCACCGACGGCAGGGCGTCGCTGCCCAGCACCAGCTTGGCCAGCGGCAGGCCCAGCAGAACGTTGTTCGAGAAGATACCGCCCAGCGCAAACACCGACTGCGACACGCCGTCCAGGTGAAAGACAGACGCCGCCAGCACGCGCCCGACGACGAACACGATGAAGCAGCCGCCAAAAAAGGCCAGCAGCAGGCGCGCGTCGACGGCGGGCAGCGACGACAGGTCGCTCATCATGCGGAACAGCATGGCGGGCATGATCACGACGAAGACCAGCTTGTTGCCCAGCTGGGTCCAGGCCGATCGCCAGAAGGGGAGACGCGCCACCAGGTACCCGACCAGGACGGTGGCGAACAGCGGCGTCGACAGCACGAAGTGCCGAACGAACAGGCTCATGACAGCGGGCCTTGCAGGAGATCCTCTGTCGCCCAGCATCGCAGATTTTGAGGCGTGTGCGATTCTCCTCGGTGATAATTGCTCATTCGTCGGATCACGCTAACGGTTCTGGTTGCGCTGGCCTTGGCCGCCGTCTGGATCTTCACGCCGTTGCGTTCCTATCTGACCATCGACGCGATGGCCGCGGCGGGCGCCAAGGTGCATGACAGTCCGCTGGCGCTGCTGTGGGTGGTGGCGGTGTTCGCCCTGGCGTCTCTGGTGTTCTTTCCCATCACCGCCCTGCTGGTGGCGACGGCCCTGGTGTTCGATGCGGTGACCGGTCTCATCTACGGGCTGGTGGCGTCGACGGTGGCGGCCTGGCTGACGTATGTCGTCGGGCGTCTCTTGCGCCGGTGGCATGTGCGCTGGTTGCAGGGCCCGCGGTTCACCAGGTTCTGCCAGCAGCTGCAGCGACAGGGATTCACCGCCATTCTTCTGGCCCGCGTGCTGCCGGTGGGAAATTTTTCGTTGTTCAACATCGCCGCCGGGGCCATGGAGATCCCGTTTGGTCCTTATATGCTGGGCAGCGCGCTGGGGCTGCTACCGCGCATCCTGGCCCTGACGTTTTTCGCCGACAGCCTGGGGCGGGCGCTGCGACA
>JAXDMH010000369.1:0-6100 GCA_034666225.1 Myxococcales bacterium | reverse complement strand
CCAAGCGATCGCAAGCTGGAGATCCGCAAGGATCACGGCGTGGCGGTCTACGGGCCCATCACGCCGCAAAAAGCGCTGGGCCAGGTCGACGCCAAGAGCGCCGGCAACGAAGTCACGCTGGGTTTCGTGCTGCCCTACGAAGGTGATACCCGCGAGTTCCACCAGCCGCTGCCGAACGGTATCGCGGCCTTCACGGTGATCACCGAGCAGATCCCGGGCATGACCGTCTCGGGACCGGGTGTGGGCACGCCGGAAGCGCGCGAGCTGGGCGGGCGAAAGTACTGGGTCATGCCGGCGGAGGCCATCGGCGCCGGCAATATGATGACGTTCACCGTGCGCGGTCTGCCGTCGACCGACCACACCGGGCGGTTCGTGTCGGGCGCGCTGGCCCTGTTGCTGATCGCCGCCGCCTTCGTCTTCGCCCGTCGGCCCAGCACCGTGGTGCGAAAGACCACCGACGAACGTGAACGACTGGCCGGCAAACGCGAGGCGCTGTTCTCGGAGCTGGTGGCACTGGAACAAACCCGGCGCCCCAGCGAGGATCGCGGGAGCAACGACCGGCGCAACCAGCTGGTCTCCAAACTGGAGGCGATCTACCAGGACCTGGCCGCGCTGGACGAGCAACGCGCTCTATGAGCGGGTTGCTCCTTGAAGGTGTCGGCAAGGTTTACGACGGGCGACGCGCACTGATTGACGTGTCGACGACGTTCGCGCCCGGCCAGGTCAGCGCCGTGCTGGGACCGAACGGCGCGGGAAAATCGACGCTGCTGGGGATCCTGTCGACGCTGGTGGCGCCCACCGCCGGGCGGCTGCGCTGGGATGACGAGACGCTGTCGCGGACGTCGCTGGCCCGGGCGCGCATCGGTTACGTCGGTCACGACCCTGGCGTCTACGGCGATCTGAACGCGCGGCAAAACCTGAGCTTGTTCGCCCAGCTCTACGACGTGCCCGACGCCGCCTCGCGCGCGGCCGGCATGCTGGCGCGCGTGGGTCTGGCCGACGCCGCTGCTGACGCGCCGGTGCGGACGTTTTCGCGCGGGATGCAACAGCGGCTGGCCCTGGCCCGGGCGCTGCTGCACGAACCGACGCTGCTGCTGTTCGACGAGCCGGCGTCGGCGCTGGATCCGGCGGGCGCCGACTGGCTGACCGGCGAGCTGCGCACCGAACGCGCCGCCGGCCGCATCGTGGTGCTGGTGACGCACGACCTGGAGGCGGCCGGCCCCATCGCCGACCACGTGGTCGTGCTGCGCCGCGGGCGCGTGGTCTTCGACGAGACGCGCCCGGGCGGCTTCGACGCCGTCAGCGTGCGCGACATCTATCGCGAGCGCACCCGTGGCTGAGGTTCGACAAGGCGAAAGACGGGGCGCCGGTTTTTTCCGCCAGGCGGCGCGCATCGCCGCCAAGGACCTGCGCATCGAATTCCGCAGCCGCGAGATCTTGCTGACCATGGCCTTCCTGGCCGTGGTGGTGGTGCTGATCTTCAGCTTTGCCTTCGTGGTCGGCGACGCCCGCCCGGCGCCCTCGGTCACCGCAGGCATCCTGTGGATCGCCGTGATTGTCTCGGGAACGGTCGGTCTCGGCCGGACCTTTGAACGCGAGCGCGAGGGCGAGGCCATCCGCTCGCTGCTGCTGTCGCCCGTCCCGCGCGGAGCCATCTACCTTGGCAAACTGGCGGCCACGGTGACCCTGATGGTGATCGTCGAAGCGGTGCTGACCGCGCTGTGCGGCTTTCTGTTCGCGGGCGGCGTCCTGGCCAACGTCGGCCGCGTCTGCGTGTTGCTGGGGCTGGGAACGGTCGGCTTCGCCGCCGCCGGCTGCGTCTTTTCGGCCGCCTTGCTCCGCTCGCGCAGCCGCGACGTTCTGCTGTCGACACTGCTTTATCCCATCATCGTGCCCATCGTCATCGCTGGCGCGCGCGGCACCAGCCAGCTTCTGGATCCGCTGACGCCCGACCTCGACGGCGCCCAGTTCTGGACGCAGTTCTTGCTGGCCCTGGACGTCATCTTCGTCACCGTCGGCCTGTGGGCGTTCGAACCGGTTGCCGCCGGCGAATAGTCGAACGAGGTGGCGGCTGCCACGCCATCCCTTATCGACCGCACCGCTCCCGGCGGGTCTCGGCCCAGACTGGGCATGAAGCCGGAGGTCGAAAGTCGACTCTCACGTCACACCGGTTGGCCCATTTAAGGCAGCTTGGTAATTTTCCAGTATTGTCCTGAACTATCTTGAATAGGTGCCAGCCAGGGATCACCGGCACTGGTATCGGCGCTGTCCAAGCGGCGCGATTCGAACAACATATTGGTGAGAAAGAAATATTGGCCAAACGCCGCTGTGATTTTCCAATGTTGGGCCAACGTATCGCTGTTTTGGCCCATAAATAACGTGTTTCCGTCGATCGATGACTGCAATGAAAGGCCATCCCCATAATACATATTCGTTAGACGGTAAGCCCCTTGGCCGAGCGAGGTGATCGTCCAATGCTGTCCCGCATCGTCTGAGCCCGATGACATGAATGCCTGGCTTGGAGGTCCGGCGTAGGTATCCAAGCGACGATTGTCCCCAAGAAACATGTTCGACAAGGCGTACAGTCCACCAACTGGAATACACGTGTCGTTGGGTTCGCTGCAAGTCCCCCCACACAGGACTTTACCGCCGCATCCGCAGGCAAGTCCAAGGTTCTGCGGAGTCGAGTGGCTGCATGAACCGTCGCAGAGAATCACGCCACCACAGCTGCCGCAAGCAAGTCCAAGGTTGGGGGGAGTTGCTTGGCTACATGAGCCGTCGCACATTATCTTGCCACCGCAGCTACCGCAGCTGGCCCCGAAATCGGCGCGACAAACATGTTCTGCCGGCGTATCGATTCGGTCCGCGGAGGCACCGTCGCCTCCCGCTGCATCAACTGAGTCTGTCGGGGCACCATCCCCCACCGGCGCGTCGATTGGGCCGATCGGGGCACCACCTTCCGCTGTGTCAATTGATCCGCCAGCCTCGACGGACTTCGAGTTGGTGTCGGCATCATCTCCGTCGATACTGACGTGGAGGTCGACCGCGATGAAAGCGTCCGGAGAAATCTTTTCGGACGATCCACCATCTATCGCGTCCGCCTCGGCGTTCGCACCGTCGGACCAACGATTAACCCCTCCCTCCGACAAACTTGCCCCAGAATCCGGCGTCTCCGCACGTTCGCGCACAGCGCACCCAGGTCCAATGGCAACAATGCCGAAGATCGTGAGCCACGCGACTGTCCTATTCATCTCCGGCTCCTCAAAAAGAAACGTTACAGACGATACCCCGATGAACAAAGTCCGGGGCGTAAGTGAAAGCAACATCACTCTTGCCGCTGTTCGGACGAGACGTCGCGAGAAGAATCCCCGAGGTCACACCGAGCACCGCGCCTAGCCCGTATCCGACGATCGCCAACGTTCGCGCCGTCGTCATTTCGGCGTATAGGGGTTGGCAGCCTGAACCGCCATAGTTCATTTCGCCCCTCCCACAATTCCTTCCGATCGTCGACAATGAGGCCGGCAGGGGTCCGGTATGATCCTGGAATTCGTCGTATTTCTTGATCCAGACAACGGTTTCTATCGCGCCAAATATTATGGCCAGAGCGCCGCTGCTAGCCGTCACCAATGCAGCAGTTCGCAAATTGCGATGACCTGGTTCCTCTTGGGATGGCGAGGCAGGTGCCTTTTCCATAGAGACTACCCTCGGCGATTCGTTTTCTTTGGTCGGCCCAGACTGCAAGCCGTCCGAGATATTTCGTGCCGATGCATTCCGAGAAAGCACGATTGTGACGTGTTCGGATGTCCCGCCCGGTATCTTCATGGACCTCGACACGGCGACATAACCAGGCGCACGCACCTCGATATCGGCAATACCCCTGCCAAGCCGCACGGGCTGATTGAGCGGCAGT
Source organism: Myxococcales bacterium (assembly GCA_034666225.1). Taxonomy (GTDB): domain Bacteria; phylum Myxococcota_A; class Polyangia; order Fen-1088; family Fen-1088; genus DATKEU01. Next base: position 2,190 of record JAXDMH010000369.1, on the reverse strand, counting down.
CGTCCAGCGACCTGGTGATTGACAACCACTTCAGCCCCCGGCGGCTCCCCATCAACGACGATTGTGGTGATGTTCCGACGGACGGCGCTAAGTGCGCCGGCTATTTCAATGGTGTTCTTGGCCACCCAGGGATGCTCGGGCACATCCATGGCCTCGGAGAGATGATTTTCAGCATCGACCCAATAACCCAGGGCCATCTCGCAAAATCCCAACTGAGCGGCGGTTCGGGGATTTCGTGCCATCTCGTATGCCTTGCGAAACAAAGGCAACGCTCGAACATCGTGTCCCTGTTGCCGCAATTCAATTCCCTGCTTAATTAGCGCCTCGGCGCTATCGACATCGGCCGCTCGGACCCCCTGAGTATCAAGCAAAATAGCAATCACGAACGCGATTGTGCGGCCATAATGCCGCCAGCGAATTGCCGTTCTCATGCGCCTTTCCTATCACAAGCGCAGAGGCTTGCCTCGCTATGGTCCCTGCAAAACGACCGTGCCTGGCAGTCCTTGCAGGCAGCTGAACCGACGAACCTGTCCATGGCGTCTGAGGAGTTATCGGGTTTCCGCCGACACTAGTTGCGCAATAATTGGCCGGGGGCTCCGGACATGCATGGAATCAGGCGGCCGTTCTTCGCGGGCTTGGCCGGCGTTAGGTGCTGCGACGCCTGCCGACCTAGCACGCATCTTTCCCGCTCACCTCACCGCGGCCGAGTAAGTGCCGCGTCCTCGCCAAGGCTCTGCCTCACGCCTCTTCGCCCTCGCCGGTGGAGTAGAGCCGCCTTCACCCCGGGAGATGTGACAAATGATTCGTAGCGCCCTAGGCGCCGCGGATCATCTGTTCCAGTCGGCCCAGCGCCGATTCAAGCGAGGCCATCGACGGTCCGAACGAGAAGCGCACGTGGGCGCGAAAGCGTGAGGCTCGCTGGCTGCGTCGTTTGCCGGGGTTGACGTCGAAAAATTCGCCGGGGACGGTGATCACCTTGCGTTCCAGCGCGGCCCGGAAGAACCCCATGCCGTCGTTCAGCGGCGGCGGCAGCCCGTCGACCCGCCCCCAGATATAGAACGTGCCGTCGGGGGCGCGATCGCAGCGGATCCCCAGGCGCTCCAGGCCCGACAGCAACCGGTCGCGCTTCTCGCGGAAGGCGGTCTGGATGGCGTTGGTCTCGGCGATGACATGCGCGTCGGCCAGCAGCGGAATGGCCGCTCGCTGCAGCGGCTTCGAACCGCCGCCGTCCAGGAACGACCCGGCGCTGGCCACCGCTTCGATGATGTTGCGCGGGGCCACCGTCCAGGTGACGCGCCAGCCGGGGTAACGCCAGTTCTTGGTCAGGCCGTCGAAGATGACGATGGGATCGGTGTTGACGTCCTCGACGTAACGGGCGGCGCTCTCCACCGGCAGGTGCCCGGGCCGGCTGCTCCAGATGTAATGCGAATAAAACTCGTCGAACAGCAGCGCGCAGTCTTCGGCGCGGCCCAGCTCGACCCAGCGGCGCAGCTCGTCGCCCTGCACCAGCTTGCCGGTGGGGTTGCACGGGTTCGACAGCAGCAGGGCCGACAGGCCGCGCCCGTGCACCTCGCGACGCAGATCCTCGACGGTGAAGGCGTATCCGCGCTCGCCCTCCAGCAGGATGGGGATGGCGGTGAAGGCCTTGAAGATGTCCAGCAGCTCTTCGTAGGCGGTGTAATCGGGCAGAAAATGCCCCAGGTTCACGTGGCCCAGGCTGGCCGCCGCGCGCGTCAGCGAGGCCCGCCCGCCCCCCGACACGCTGACGTTCTCCGCCGTGTACTGCGACGGCAGGCCGCGCCGGTACAGGCGGTTGTACAGATCGGCGATGGCCTCGCGCAGCTCCCAGATGCCGGGGATGGGCGCGTATTCCTGATCGTCGATGTCGATGGTCAGGTCATGAATGCGCGCCGGCGCGCCTGGCAGCGGCCCGGTCTCCGGTTGCCCCTGCCCCAGGTTGCACCAGGCCGGATCGCCGACGCGAAAGCCATGCTTGGCCGCTTCGGTGGTCACATAGATGACGCCGGTGCGGGGCACGGCGCGAAAGGCAGAAAAATGGGCGTCGTCGCTCACGATCGTTTCCTGGCGACGGACAATATCGCGGTTTTAGGTAGTATAGGGGCGCCCATGCGATCTCTCGGCGCCGGTTTGGCGATGACGGTGATGGCCGCGCTGGCCATCGGTGGCTTT
>JAXDMH010000368.1:0-12277 GCA_034666225.1 Myxococcales bacterium | reverse complement strand
CACGCTGGACGTGGCGGCGCGCATCCGGGCCATGCTGCCGGGGATCCTGGCCCGCCTTCCCAAAGAGCTGAAGGTGTCGCTGCTGTTCGACCAGTCGGTCTTCGTGCGCGGCGCGGTCAGCGGCGTGGTGAAAGAAGCGGCCACCGCCGCCGGCCTGACCGCGCTGTTGATCCTGTTGTTTCTGGGGAGCTGGCGCAGCACGCTGATCGTGATCATCTCGATCCCGCTTTCGATCCTGACGTCGATCGCCATCCTGGGCGCCATCGGTCAGACGTTGAACGTGATGACCCTGGGCGGCATGTCGCTGGCGGTCGGCATCCTGGTCGACGACGCCACCGTCGAGATCGAGAACATTCACCGCAACATCGCCAAGAAGAAACCGCTGGTGGTGGCGATCCTGGACGGCGCCCGCGAGATCGCCGTCCCGGCTTTTGTCTCCACGTTGTGCATCTGCATCGTGTTCGTGCCGGTGGCGTTCATCGCCGGGTCGGCCCGGTCGTTGTTCGTGCCGCTGGCCATGGCGGTGGTCTTCGCCATGCTGACGTCGTATCTCCTGTCGCGCACGCTGGTGCCGACCATGATTCGGTTTCTGCTGACCGCCGAGGTCGAGGGCCACGGACGCGGCCACGCCCGGCACGGGGGTTTCGCCGAGGCCTTCGATCGCTGGTTCGATCGCTTGCGCCAATCGTACGGCGGGTGGCTGGCCTGGGCGCTTTCGCGCCGGCGCCTGGTGGTGGGACTGTTCCTGGGTTTCGTGGCTCTGTCCCTGGGCCTCTTCCCGCTGATTGGCCGCGACTTTTTCCCATCGGTCGACGCGGGGTTGATCAAGTTGCACGTGCGCGGCGCCCCCGGCACGCGCATCGAGGAGACCGAACACCTCTTCGCCCAGATCGAAGCCAAGATCCGCACCATCGTTCCCGCGTCGGAGATCGAGACGCTGCTGGACAACATGGGGGTCCCGGCCAGCGGCATCAACCTGTCGCTGTCGGAAGGCGCGCTGATCTCACCGGCCGACGGGCAGATCCTGATCGCCCTGAAACCGCACCACGCACCGACGGAGATCTACGTTCGCAACATCCGGCGCCTGCTGCGCGCCAGCTTTCCGGATACGACGTTCTTCTTCCTGGCGCCCGACATCTCGACGCAGGTGCTGAACTTTGGCCTGCCGGCGCCCGTCGACCTGCAGGTCGCGGGCGGCGTGGGCAACGAAGAGCTGACCTTTGCCGTCGCTGAAAACCTGGCGGCGCGGCTGGGCCGCGTGCCGGGCGTCGCCGACGTGCACCTGGCGCAGGTGCGGCGCGTGCCGCAGCTGCGCGTCGACGTCAACCGCACCATGGCCGCCGAGGCCGGGCTGACCCAGCGGGACGTGGCCAACGACCTCATGGTGTCGCTGTCGTCCAGTTCGATGGTGTCGCCCACCTACTGGCTGGACGCCAGGCGCGGCGTGCAATACCCGGTGTCCATCCAGACGCCCCAGTACCGCATCACGGACATCGAATCGGTGCAGAACACGCCCCTGTCGACCGGTCCCGACGGCAAGCCGCAGCTGCTGTCGAACGTGGCGCAGGTGTCGCGCACCACGGGGCCCGCCAACATCACCCATTACAATGTGGGACGCGTCTTCGACGTGCAGGCGAACGTCGAGGGCACCGACCTGGGCACGGTGGCGACGGCCGTCAATCGCATCCTGAAGGAGATTGATCCGCAATTGCCGCGCGGAACCACCATTCGCGTCAAGGGCCAGCTGGAAAGTATGCAATCGTCCTTTCGGGGCCTTGGCTTTGGCCTTTTCTTCGCGGTGCTGCTGGTCTATCTGCTGATGGTGGTGAACTTTCAATCCTGGCTGGATCCGCTGATCATCCTGATGGCGCTGCCGGGCGCGCTGGCGGGCATCGCCTGGATCTTGTTCTTGACCCACACCACGCTCAGCGTGCCGGCCCTGATGGGGGCGATCATGTGCGTGGGCGTGGCCACCGCGAACAGCGTCCTGGTCGTCACCTTCGCAAATGATCAGCGAAACACAGGCTCCGACGCCACGCGGGCGGCCCTGGTGGCGGGGATGACCCGTCTGCGGCCGGTGATCATGACGGCGCTGGCCATGGTGATCGGCATGCTGCCGATGTCGCTGGGCTGGGGCGAGGGCGGCGAGCAAAATGCGCCGCTGGGACGCGCCGTCATCGGCGGGCTGCTCCTGGCGACGGTGACCACGCTATTCTTTGTGCCGGTGATGTACAGCATCCTGCGACGAAAGGCGCCTGCGGTCGACGCTGCGCTGGAGGGTTTATGAGCGCGCCTTCGAACGCGACCGACGAATCGGCCACGGGAGCCAATGATGACCTCGGCTTTGTGCTGCCGGCTGCGACAAAGGTGGGACGCACGCGCGCCGGTGCGCTGATCGCCACCGCGCTGGTGATCGTCGCGGCCGCCTTCCTGCTAGGGTATTTGCCCAAGCAGCGGGCGCGGGCTGTGCTGGTAGAGAGCAGTCGCCTGGCGGAGGGCGCCCTGGTCCGCGTCAGCGTCATCAAACCGAAACTGGCCGCGCGCGCCGGCGCCATCGTTCTGCCGGGCAGCGTGCAGGCGTTGCAAGAGACCGTCGTCTACTCTCGCGCCAACGGGTACGTGCGGCGCTGGCTGGCCGACATCGGCGACAAGGTGAAAGAGGGACAGCTGCTGGCCGAGCTGGACACGCCCGAGCTGGATCAGGAGCTGGTCGCCGCGCGCGCCCAGCTGGCTCAGGCCCAGGCGTCCATCCTGCAGTCAAAGGCCAACCGAGATTTCGCCAAGACGTCGCTGGAGCGGGTCAAGCGCCTGGCCCCGGCGGGCGTGACGTCGCAGCAGGAGTTCGAACAGGCCCAGGCTCAGGAGGCGGTGGCCGAGGCGAACCTCAGCGTCTCCCAGGCCAACGCCGGCGCGCAGCAGGCCAACATCGAACGTCTGTCCAAATTGAAATCCTTCGGGCGCGTGGTGGCGCCGTTCGGCGGGGTGATCACGCTGCGCTCGATCGATCGCGGCGCGCTGGTGACCGCGGGGAACGCCACGCCGCTCTTCAAGATCGCCACCATGGATCCGGTGCGCGTGTTGCTGCAGATCCCGCAGAACGTCGCCCCCAGCATCCGGACACACTTGCCGGCAAAAGTGACGGTGCGTGAATACCCCAACCGCGTCTTCGAGGCGGACGTCACCCGATCGGCAGGGGCCCTGGATCCGACGCTGCGCACGATGACCACCGAGATCCGTATGCCCAATCCCAAGGGCGAGCTCATGGCGGGCATGTACGCCGAGGTGTCCATTTCGCTTCCTTCACCTCATCAGGTGTTCGAGGTGCCGGCCTCCAGCGTGCTCAGCGACGCCAAAGGCATGCGGCTGGTGATCGTCGACGCCGACAACCGCGCCCGCATCCAGCCCGTGGTCGTCGAGCGTGACACAGGTGCGATGGTTCAGCTTGCCACCGGCCTGCAGGGCGACGAACGGATCGTCAAGCTGGCCACCGCCGAGATCCAGGACGGCCAGTCCCTGGACGTGGCGCCCTAGCAACCATCGCCGCGGCCCCAAAAAGCCAACGTCCTGGGTCGGCGTCGACAACATGGCGTCATCCGATTGACGGTCGATCCGCTGGCGAAAGCGTCAGAGCGATGACGTGCCACCGCGCTCGCCTGATCGCCGACCGCGAATTGTCGGGCCCGCACGCGAGTCAAAAACCTGGCACGCCGCCTGCTGAAGCGAGTCTGCATGAACACCACGCAGACGACGACCAACGCGCGCGGCAAGAAGACCAACAAGCACACTGATCAGTCGACAGCCCGTCGCAATCAGCACGTGACCAAGCATTTTTCCTTGGTCGAAAAGGTCGCCCGCAGAATGGCTCGTCGCCTGCCCCGCTATGTAGACCTGGCTGACCTGATGTCGGCAGGAACCATCGGGCTCATCGAGGCAGCCGAGCGGTTCGACGCCACACGCTGTGATCGGTTCGAGCCCTTCGCAGAGATCAGAATCCGCGGCGCCATCCTGGATGACCTGCGCGCCCGCGACACGCTGAGCCGCGACATGCGCCGGCTGTCGAACGAGCTGGGACGCGCCTCTTCCGATCTGGCGAATCAGCTGGGCCGCACGCCCGACGAGGCCGAGGTGGCGGACCACCTGGGTGTGGCCGTCAAGGATCTCCACACGCGCAAGGCCAAGCTGTCGGGCGCTTCGGTGGTTGGCCTGGAGGACGTCGACCCGGAGTTTCTGGACCACGCCGCCGACAACAACTGCGACAACCCTGAAGAGGAGACCGCCCGCCGCGAGCTGTTCAAGCACCTGGTCGATCAGATCATGACGCTGCCGTCCAACATGCAGCAGGTGCTGTCGCTGTATTACTCGGAGTCGCTGAACCTGAAAGAGATCGGAACGGTCCTGGGCGTTTCGGAGTCGCGCGTCTGCCAGATCCACACCGAAGCGACCCGCCGCCTGCGTGACATGCTGGGCGATGCGTTCTTCCAAGAAGCGGCCGCGTAGATTTACTATTATCAGAGTGGTCTCGAGACGACCGCCTTCGGAAATCTTTCGCCTGGGTGGGTGTCGTTGCGCTGGATGGCCAACGCAATGAACCACTAACGTTTTCGCTAGTTCCTGTTGGCGAGCTGCCGTAGTCTCCTGCGCTGAGGTACTGGCATTGAGGGGCTTGGAAGGTGCCACCGATCCGGAAGCTGACATCGACCACATCCGCCGAGAACGCGATCTCTATCGCGCGCTCCTGGATTTGGGGGTCGCTGACAAGATCGAGACGTTCCTGGAGCAAGCCCTCAGCCTGATCGTCAATGTCACCGGCGCGCGCCGCGGTTACATTGAACTGACCGACGAGACGTCCGGACAGCCGCGCTGGTTCTGCGCGCACGACTGTTCCGGCGACCAGCTGCAGGCCATCCGCTCGGCGTTTTCGCGCGGGGTGATCGCCGAAGCGCTGGCCACCGGAAAGACCGTGGCCACGGCATCGGCGCTGGACGATCCCCGCTTTCGAGATCTGGGCAGCGTCCGCAAGAACCGCATCGAGGCGGTCCTCTGCGCGCCCATCGGCGCCGCCCCGCCCATCGGCATCCTGTACCTGCAGGATCGCTTGCACCCGGGACCGTTCACCGAAGAGGATCGGCAGGACGCCGAGGTGTTCGCCCGCCACCTGGCCACGCTGGCCGATCGAATCTTGATCCGCCAGCGCCAGGCGGTGGAGACGGATCCCACCACCGAACTTCGCCGCACGCTGCACGTCGAAGGGGTGATCGGACGCAGCCCCGCCATGGCAAACGTCTTGCGCCACGTCTCGCTGGTGGCGCCCATCGACGTCAGCGTTCTCATCACCGGACCGTCGGGGACGGGCAAGACCCAGCTGGCGCGCGTGATCCACGAGAACGGGCCGCGGGCGCGAAACCCCTTCGTCGAACTGAACTGTGCCGCGCTTCCCGAGACGCTGATCGAAAGCGAGCTGTTCGGGGCGGTGCCGGGCGCTCACTCCACTGCCTCGCGCCGGGTCGAAGGCAAGGTCGCCTCCGCTGAAGGGGGGACGCTGTTCCTGGATGAGATCGGCGAGCTGCCCCTGCCGGCGCAGTCAAAGCTGCTGCAGCTGCTGCATTCCAAGGAATACTTTCCGCTGGGCTCGCCGCGGCCGATCCGCGCCGATATCCGCATCATCGCGGCCACCAACAGCGACCTCAAGAAGACCGTCGCCGAGAAGGTATTCCGCGAGGACCTGTTTTATCGGCTGCAGGTCTTGCCGGTGCGGATGCCCTCGCTGGCCGAACGACGCGAGGACATCCCCCAGCTGCTGACGTATTTTTGCGCGCGGGCGCGGGCCAGTCACCAGCTGCCGGAGCTGCGCCTGTCGGTCGGCGCCACCCAGGCAGCGCTGGCCGCCGAGTGGCCGGGCAACCTGCGCGAGCTGGCCCACGCCGTGGAGGCGGCCGCCATCCGCGCCGCCGCGCAGGGCGTGCTGACCATCGAGCGCTCGCATCTGTTTCCCGATCTCGAACCGAGCGAGAGCGAAGCGCACGGGGCGATGACCTTCCAGCAGTCCACCCGCCTGTTTCAAGGCGAGCTGTTGCGCCACACGCTGGAAGAGACCGGCTGGAACGTGGTGGACGCGGCCAACCGTTTGGACCTGGCCCGCTCGCACATCTACAACCTCATTCGCGCGCACGGGATCGAACGCAAGCCGGGATGACGGCCGGCGCGCCTTTTCCCCAGAGCAGCCGCTTCCGTGTTCGCAGCGTTCTGGGACAGGGGTCGATGGGGACCGTCTACCGGGCGCTGGACGAAGAGACCGGACGAGAGGTGGCGCTGAAGGCGCTGCGCGAATCAGGATCAACCGCGCTTTATCATCTGAAGGCCGAGTTCCGCTCACTGCGCGACATCGCCCATCCCAACCTGGTCGAGCTTTACGACCTGGTGGTGGGGGACAAGGACACGCCGGCTTTTTTCACCATGGAGCTGGTCGACGGCGTCACCTTCCTGGACCACGTCGCGCAGGGGTCCGGCGACGACGCCCAGGCCAAGCTGGTCCGTCTGGAAGCGGCCGTCGCGCAGCTGAACCGCGGCATCGCCACGCTGCACGCGGCCGGCAAGCTGCACCGGGACATCAAGCCGCCGAACATCCTGGTGACGCGCGACGGACGGGTGGTCCTCCTGGACTTCGGGTTGGCCACGTCGTGGTCACGTCGCGACCAAGAAAGTGGTGGCGGCGAGCTGGCCGGATCGCTGCCCTACATGGCGCCCGAACAGATCTGGGGCCTGCCGCTGCAACCGTCGGCCGACTGGTACAGCGTGGGCGTCTTGCTTTACGAAGCGCTGACCGGGCGCCTGCCGTTTCCTGATTCGCCACACGAGATGCTGGCCAACAAGCAACAGCGCAACGTCGCTCCGCCCCGGCGCCTGATCCGCGACATCCCTGAAAAGCTGGACGCCCTGGTGATGGCTCTTCTGGATCCCGATCCGCTCCGCCGTCCCGGCCGCGACGAGATCGAACGCGCCTTCAGCCGGGCGCAGCCAGCCGCCCCCGAGCTGCGGCCACCGACGGAGACGCCATCGGGCCAGCTGTTCGTGGGCCGGGCGCCCGAAATGGCCCGGCTGAGCGCCACGCTGCAGGGACTGGAGGCCGGCTTGCCGACGCTGGTCCGCATCACCGGCGCGTCAGGTATGGGAAAGACCGAGCTGGCGCATCAGTTTGTCGGTTCGCTGCGCGAAGGGCGGGAAGCGCTGGTCTTCAATACGCGTTGCCACCCGCAAGAGTCGGTGTCGTTCAACGCCTTCGACGGCATCGTCGATCAGATCAGTCAGTACCTGACGCAGTTGCCGCCCGACCAGGCGGCGGCCCTGGAGCCTCCGGCGGCAGCGGCGCTGGTTCGTCTGTTTCCCGTGATGGATCGCGTGTCGGCCTGGCAAAAGACCGACGTCGAGGTCGACACCATGGAGCCGCGGCTGGTTCGGGCCCGGGGCCTGGGCGCCTTGCGCAAGCTCTTGGACGCGCTGGGCACCGCCAAACCGGTGGTGGTCTGGATCGACGACCAGCAATGGAGCGATGCCGACAGCATCGTGCTGCTGGAGGAGGTGCTGCAGCCGGCGACGAATGGGCGGCTGCTGTTGCTGTTGACCTGTCGGAGCGACACCGCCGAAGGAAATCCCCCGCCGACATCGGCGTCGTCCGGCGCCCATCTGCCCATGTCGCGGCGGCACGAGATCATCTGCGAACCGCTGGCGGAGAGCGACGCGCGGCTGCTGGCGCTGCGAATCTTGAAAGGGACGACGGAGACGGTGCATCCCGGCCAACTGGAGACCATCGTCGGCGAATCGGCGGGGTCTCCCTTCTTCATCGGGCAGCTGGCCCATTACCCTGGCGCGGCGTCGACGTTCGCCGCTGCCGGCAACGCCGGCCCCGCCTTGCTGTCGGAGGTGATTCGCAATCGCATCACCGGCCTGTCCGAGGTCGAACGCCGCATCGTGGAGATCGTCGCCGTGGCCGGCGGCCCCGTCGATCGGACAGTGGCGTTGCGCGCTGTCGGAGTCGGCGAGGCGGGGCGACCGGACGTGGCCCGCCTGGCTCGCCACAACCTGCTGAAAGCCACCGAGCGCGGCGGCGACCACAACATCGAGAGCTATCACGATCGCATTCGCGAATCGATCGCCGCATCGCTGGCCGCAGAGCCGCTCCGCGAACGCCACCTGGCGCTGGCCCATGCGATGGAAGCAGGCACCGCCAGCGATCCCGAGGCGCTGTACCGACACTGGCTGGCGGCTGGCGATCCGCAACGCGCCGCAGGTCACGCGCTGGCAGCGGCTGGCAAGGCGGCCGCTCTCTTTGCCTTCGGTCAGGCCGCCGAGCTGTACGGCCGGGTGGCGGCGCTGCAAAGTCACGACCTCGTCGCCGTGGCGCGGGCGCGCGCCCTGCAAGCCGATGCCCTGGTCAACGCCGGTCGCGGCGCGGAGGCGGCGCCGCTTTATCTGGCCGCCGCCGACGGCCACGGTGTCACTGCCGCCGCCGTCGTCGACCTGCGCCGGCGCGCCGCCGAGAACTATCTCATCAGTGGGCACATCGATCAGGGCGTCGCCGTCCTGGCGCGCAGCCTGGCCGGCGTGGGCGTGAAATATCCGGCCACGCCGGGGGCCGCGCTGCTGGCCATCCTGCGCGGGCTGCTCTGGATCCGCGGTCGGGGCCTGCGCTTTCGGGCGCGACCGGCGGAAGGCATCGCTCCCGAAGAGCTGTTGCGCGTCGACCTTTGTCTTTCAGCGTCCAAGGGCCTCATGCTGGTCGATTCACTGCGCGGCGCCGGCTTCGCCTTCGACAGCCTCCGCCACGCACTGGCCGTCGGAGAACCGTTGCGCGTCGGCGAGGCGCTCGCGCTGGTGGGCGGCGGCGTGCTGGCGCCGGCCGGCGGGTGGATGGGCCGCTGGGGCCGCCGGATGCTGGACCAGGCGACGGAGATCGCCCTTCAATCGAACAGCCCGCGGTTGCTGGGAATGACCCAGACGCTTTCAGGGCAAGCGATGATCTTCGCCGGCCAGTGGCGCAGCGCCCTGGCCGCCTGCGATGAAGGCATCGCCGAGCTGACGGCGCGCTGCCGCGGCGTCGCCTGGGAAACCAACAGCGGCTACATGGGAGCGATTCGTGCCGTCGAGGAGCTGGGCCATCTGAACGACTATCGGCTGCGCTGCCAGACCTTGCTCGACGACGCCGATGCGCGCGGCGACGTCTACGGTCGCGTCACCGCGGTGCTGTACGAAGCATTGGCCCACCTGGCCGCCGATCAGCCGGCCCTGATGCGGCAGCAGGTGGCCACCAGCATGCGCGTGTGGACCCAGAGCGCCTTCAGCGTGCAGCACCTCTACGCCGTCCGACTGGAAGCGATGGCCGACATCTATCAGGACCAGCCCGAAAAGGCCTGGTCGCGGGTGGGCGAGGTGTGGCCCGCTTTGAAGCGCTCCGGTCTTCTGCGCATTCCCATCATGCGCATCGACGCGTACGCCTTGCGGGCCCGAGCGGCGCTGGCGCTGGCTGCCACCCGGCCGACCGCCGCCACCAACCTGGTCGACGAATCAAGGCGCGATCGTGTGCGCCTGGCCAAGGAACAGCGGCCCGACACGCCTGGGCACGCGCTGTTGTTGCAGGCCGGACAGCAAACAGCAGCGGTCACGCGCGCCGCCACCCTGCGGTGTCTTGATGAGGCGATGACGATCTATCAGGCCAACGGGATGCAGCTGTGGTTCAACTATGCCCGCCATCGCAAGGGCGAGGTCCTGGGCGATGCCGAAGGCCGCGCCCTGTGCCAGGCGGCGTCCACCGCCATGCGCCGCGAAGGGATCGTCAATCCAACGCGCTGGCTGCAGGTGGTGGCCCCGGGGCGCTGGACCGAGGCGCGCTGAGCGCCCAGGCGCTAGGTCAGCGGAACGTAGCGTCTGGTGGCCCACAGGTAGACCTTGGCCTCGACGGAGTGACCAGGCAGACGGCTGGGCGGATGACCAGGCGGATGACCAGGCGGATGGCTGGGATCGACAATCAGCTTGACGTGGCTCAAGACCCGCACCACCTGCGTCGGCCAGCGCCCTCCCTCTGCGGACAGCGCACCGGATGGCGCACCGATTCCGGGCCAGCGGGCCAGCGCCTCCGCCCGCCGGGGCGAGCAAAATCCCAGGCGCTGCAATCGACCGCCGATGGCCGGCCAGTCATTGGCCGCATCCTGGGCGCCCGCGCCCGAAAGTTCGATGCCGACGCGCGACCCAAGGCGCTCGCCCACGTCGATCTGCAGCGAGAGGTGCGAGCACCCACCCAGCAGCGCCTCGTCGATCCGCGCCAGCGTCGGCTGTCCGTCGGTCCAGCCGAGATCGCCGAGGTACCTGGCCAGGTGAGCGCGCGGCAAGGCAATGAAAAGCCGCACCGCCAGCGAGCCGCGCGGCAGCATGGCGGCCACGTCGACGATACGGCCGCCCGCTGGCAGCGCGCGAAAGGCTGACTCCAGCAGAGTGCGCGTCGCTCCACCGACCGGTTGTCCAAACAGCACGGCGGTGATCTCGTTGATGGCGGGGATGGTCTGCTTCCACTGTTGCCCGCCATCGCCCACGTCCGTTTCCAGGCGTGCGAAGATCGACGGCGGTCGCCCGGACGTGAACGGCGCATCGAACTCCAGGAAGACAGTGTCCACGCGCGCATACAGCGGCGATGTCGGCGCCGCCCAGCGACGGGCGAAAGCGCCCACGCGCTGCCAGGCCTCCGCGTCGGCGGGTGACGCGTCCACCAGCGCGGGTTGGAAAGCGGCCCAGGCTTCCCGCCCTCCGCCGCGCGCCGTGACGCTGGTGTAAAAATCGACCTGGGACGTCTCCGGCTGCGTCCGGATCTCGAACCCGAAACCGTGCATCGCCTCGGGAAGGCGGCGGGCCAGCGCGGCCACGCCCGCCCGCGTGTCAGGAGGAATCAACTCGATCGCTGCCGGATCCTGCAGCACCTCATCGACTGTCCTGACAAGCGGGCAGATCATGTCACGCACACGCTGGCCGTTGCCTGTTGCGGTCGGTTCGTCTTGTTCGCGGGCTTAGTGGATCGAGAAAAACGGCCCGTTCTTCCACGAACGCAGGGGTGGCAGGTCGGCGCCGTTGACGACCTCGATGCGATACTCCCCTTTGGGCGCCCCCGACAGATCGAACGTCGCGCTCATCTCGGTCTCACGGAAGGTCCCAGTTACCGCCTTGACGGCGCCGGCCACCGGAGCAATCGCCTCGCCATTGCGGGGAATCAACCGGACGGCTGCCGACGGCAACAATCCTTCGCCACGGATGGTCAGCGCCACGATCGAGTCTGGAATGGCCGCGCGCGGTTCAAAGCTGCGCACCTGCGGATCGGGAACGGGCCAGTCGGGCAGCACGGGCGCGCCGCCTTGCAAGGGTGCATTCGCCGTGAACTCTTCGCGGATGAATTCACCGATGCGCGGCGCGCTCATCGAATAAAAGATCGCGCGCTGGTTTTCGCTCAATCCATAGCCGTTCATGACCTCCTCTGGATTCTCGACAAAGGCCCCCTGCTTGCTGGCGTCACGCATGAGGTCAGCAACCATGTACAAGAGCAATCCATTCTCATTTCCCATCTGCCCCTCCCTTTCTATGGATTTGCGGCGGACGTGTGCCAATGACGGGGCCGGACAGGCCGCCGCTTGCAGCCCAACCCCCGATGCTTCCTGCCTTACCTGCGCGGTCGTAAATCGACTGTCGGGACTCGGCTCAACCAGTCGGGTGGCCGATAGTTGGCGGGGGGCGCGATCAGCGCCTCGGCGATGGCCGCGGCGTCGATGACGCCCCAGCCGCAATCGTAGTCGAAACCTTGCGAGCCGATGTGGCGCGCCTGTTTCTTGATGATGGCCCGCAGCGCGGCCGGCGATGTCTCGGGACGGCGCGGATCAAAGGGAAAACCCGAGCGAATCGCCGCCACCACGCCCGCCGTCAGCGCGCAGGCCGCTGACGTCCCGTCGTCGGGGACAGCGCTCCCCATGATCGCCGAGCCCGTGAACCGGGCGAACGCCGCCACGTCCGGCTTCTCCGACGCCAGCGCGCCCGGCCCGGGACGCGAGATGTCCAGACGGCGAGACTCGACGTCGACCGCGCCCACGGTGAGAACCGCCGGATGCGAATTGGCGCCGCTGATCAGGCGCGGGGCCTCTTCCCGCTCGCGAGACGAGGTGTTTCCCGCTGAAAAAATGATGTCGGCGCCCAGCAACGCCAGCTGGCCCACCATCTTGTTCAAGGCGTGATCGGGGTTCGAACCATAGTT